>JAFLUV010000123.1 GCA_022508635.1 Prevotellaceae bacterium | reverse complement strand
TCGCTCTTGACGGGACGGAACGTACCAGCCCCGACGTGCAGCGTCACCTCCTCGCACTCGATGCCGCGTGCGGCAATCTCGTCAAGGACGCGCTCCGTAAAGTGCAACCCCGCCGTAGGTGCCGCCACGGAACCCTTTATCTTGGAGTAGACCGTCTGATAGGTCGTCTTGTCGCTCTCCTGCGTCTCGCGGTTAAGGTAAGGCGGAATGGGCAGCTCCCCGGCAGCATCGATGACCTCGGCCCACGTAGCCTCGCCGTCCCAGCAGAAACGTATCTCCTGGCTCGTCCCGTGTACCCCGGTGCGCTCCGCCGTAAGCAGCACCTCCCTGCCGCCGACGGTAATCGTCCTGCTGAGCCGCCCCTCCTTCCACTTCTTCAGGTTGCCCACAAGACAATACCACGAACAACCGTCGCGACGGGCAAAGTTCTCCTGATACTCCTCCGGGGAAGCAGGCTCAAGAAGGAAGACCTCAATGAGCGCACCATCCTGCGCCTCACCCTTGCGAAAGTGCAGGCGAGCCTGAATGACGCGCGTATTGTTGAACACCATGAGCGCACCCTCCGGCAAAAGCGAAGGCAGGGAACGGAACCGCGTCTCGCTGATGCGGCCGCCGTCGTAGACCAGCAGCTTGCTGCCGTCGCGCCCGGCAAGCGGGAACTTGGCTATGCGTTCGTCGGGAAGAGAATAGTCGTAGTCGCGTATCCGTATGTGTTTTGCATCCATAGAACCGATATTTCCTGCAAAGGTACAGCATTTATCGCAAAAAGTCGTACCTTTGCAAGAGAATAATAACAAGAAAGAACATGAAGATTGGTGATAAGGTGCGCTTCCTTTCCGAGGTGGGAGGAGGCACAGTCAGCGGATTCCAGGGAAAGAACATCGTGCTGGTGAAGGACGAGGACGGCTTCGAGATTCCGATGCTGAGACAGGATGTCGTGGTCGTCGGCAGCGAGGACTACGACAGCAGTAAGGTAAACACGACAGGAAATCCCCTGCCCTTTTCCCAAAAAGGAGAACAGGCCAGCAAGAAGAAAGACGACGACCCGGCTTCCCAAGAAGAAAGCGAGGAAAAGCCAATAACCTTCAAGGCAAAGCCATTGGAGCGACGCGAAGGAGAACGCCTCAACCTCTACCTTTCATTCCTGCCCGACAACATAAAGGAATTCACCGGCACCAGCTTCGAGTCGTATCTCGTGAACGACAGCAACTATTACATGCAAGTCTCCTTGCTCTGCGCCACTGGTGCCAGCTGGCAGTTGCGCTTCTGCGGCGTAGTGGAGCCCAACAGCAAAATCTTCGTCGAGGCATTCGACCGCTCACAGCTCAACGACATGGAGCGCCTTTGCGTGCAGGCCATCGCATGGAAGCAGGACAAGCCCTTCATACTGAAGCCCGCCACGACCACCGAGTTGCGCCTCAACCTGACAAAGTTCTATAAACTACACGTCTTCCGCCCAAATGAGTTCTTCAAGGAACCCAATTGGACGGAAGACATTATCCGTGACGACAAGCCCGTCCGTAGCACCTTCGTGGATGCCGAGCAGGTGCAGGCTGCCATCATGAAGCCTACAAATCGCTGAACTTCGTATCGGTGTGCATGCGGCGCATGGCGGCAACGTCTTCACGAGGACAAATCATCAGTATCTCGCCCTCTTCGGCTATCACATAGTCGCTCAACCCCTTGATAACCGCCTTGCGCCCCTCCGGCAGACGGATAATGTTGCCCTTGCACTCATAGAGATAGGCTTCGGTGTTGAGCTTGACATTGTCGTCGGCATCGGCAGACACGTCCTTGCTGATACTCGCCCATGTCCCGATGTCCGCCCATCCAAAGTGGCCGCGTTGCACATATACGTTGCTGCTGCGTTCCAATACGCTGACATCTATATTATAGTTGGGAAGCACGCTGAAGAACTCCGGCGTGAACTTTGGGTCAGCCTCCTCCGCATCCTTCATCATACGCGGAATCTCAAGCCGGTATTCCGGAACAAGTTCATAGAGATTGCTCAGCATAACACGCGAACTGAAGCACAGCAGACCGGTGTTCCAAAGGAAGTTTCCCTCCTGAAGGAACACGTCGGCAAACTCTGCATCAGGTTTCTCCGTGAAGGACTTGACGGGGAAGATGTCGTGGCTGAACGGTTTCTCATCGTCTGTCTGGATGTAGCCATAGCCCGTCTCGGGTCGTGAGGGAGTAATGCCCATGGTGAGCAGTCCGTCATTCTCACCAACAAAGTGCAAACCGTCAAGAATGTCTTGCCGATAGCGCTCTTCGCCCATGATAATTTGGTCGGAAGGCGTAACGAAAATGTTTGCCTGCGGGTCTTGCCGGGCAATGAACACCGTTCCCCAAGCCACCGCCGCAAGGGTGCCGCGACGCAGCGGCTCCTCAAGGATGTGCACGTCGTCCACCTCTGGCAACTGCTCATACACGAGCGGAAGGTATGCCACATTGGTACTGACATAGATATGAGAAGGATCGATGAACTGTGCGACACGATCGTACGTCTGCTGCAACAAGGTGCGTCCCGTCCCGAAGAGGTCGAGAAACTGTTTTGGCTTTGTAGTTCGGCTGATCGGCCAGAGGCGACTTCCGTTGCCCCCTGCCAGGATGAGGCAGTACCTGTTGTCTATCATAGTCTTTTTAGCGTAATTTCTTAATAACGGGGAGCAAGAGGCTTTCCATCACAGCATAGCCCTCGGCATTGGGATGCACGCCGGGATTATCGTTAGCGAGCTCTGCACGCATCGCCGTGCCCTCGGCATTGACCATTGCAGAGAAGTAGTCCACATAGGGTATCTTGTTCTGCTCGGCATAAGCCTTGACGCGGGCATTTAGGCTACGGATTTTGTCCATGCTGTCGGTGACAGAAGGACGCCAGCCAAAACCGCCGGCAGGCAAGCAGCTGGTGAGGATGACCTTGCACTTGTGGTAACGAGCCAGCTCCACCATGGAAAGGACATTGCCGTAGGTGAGGTCTTCGTCGTAGGCACCGGTATTCTCGGCTATATCGTTCGTGCCATAGTTGATGACAACGACCTTGGGCTGAAGATTGATGACATCCTCACGGAAGCGGAGCAAGAACTGATAAGAGGTCTGTCCACTTATACCGCGACCGATAATGTTGTTGTCCTTGAAAAAGTCTGGACGGGTATGAGGCCAGCCATCGGTAATAGAGTTACCCATAAGGACGACGCGCTTCTCTCCTTTGGCAGGAGCGCCAAGTTCCTTGTTAGCGTCCGCATAGCGCTTCCAGTTAGCGAAATCGTGTCTCTGAGCCTGCATGCCAAGAGCAATGCCAAGCAGTGCGGCAGCAGTAATGATTCTTGCTTTCATAATGATAGTTGTTAGATTATTCGTTACGAGGCTTTTTGTTATGATTTTTGTTATATTAATTCTCGTCGTATCCGTCACTCCATCTCCCTGCGGATACTTTCGGCAATTTGCTCGAACTCCTCGGGAGTAAGCTGCTGATGCTTGCCACCAAAGCGCATGTCAGCCTCCGTCTGCATGGGGACAAGATGGATGTGCGCATGTGGCACCTCCAAACCCAGCACGCACTGCCCTACCTTGACGCAGGGAATGGCGCGCTTGATGGCACATGCCACCTTCTTGGCAAAGACCTGAAGCCCTGCCAGCTCGCTGTCTTCGAGATCGAAGATATAGTCCACTTCGCGCTTGGGGATAACCAGTGTGTGCCCCTTTTGCAGGGGATTGATGTCGAGGAAAGCATAGTAGCGCTCGTCCTCGGCAATCTTGTAGCTCGGTATCTCGCCGGCCACAATACGGGAGAATATGCTTGCCATAAATGAATTGCAGGTTTTGGATTCGGAATCAATCAAAACTGATGCTGACTACCTCCAGGCTGATTGTGCCCTGAGGCACCCGGATTTCTACCACGTCACCGACCTTTTTGCCGAGCAAACCCTTGGCAATAGGAGTCTCCACGCTTATCTTGCCCGACTTCAGGTCTGCCTCTGTGGCACTCACGATGGTATACTTCATCGTCGCCTTGTTCTTCACGTTGCGCAACTCTACAGTAGAGAGAATCTGCACCGTGCCGGTATTGAGGTGTGTAGTGTCGATGATTTTAGCCTCAATAATGGTCTTCTTGAGCATTGCTATTTCAGTCTCAAGCTTGCCCTGCCACTCCTTGGCAGCATCATACTCAGCATTCTCTGAGAGGTCGCCCTTGTCACGTGCCTCTGCAATGGCAGCACTTGCGGCGGGACGATCCACGCTCTCCATTCGCTGCAACTTAGCTACGAGCTCATCGTAGCCTTTTTGTGTCATATAAGCCATATTTGGTTTAGTTTTGTTTGTTACTTGTTTTATACATTATTAAATATTAAGATGACTTTTTGTCTTCGGCTTTCACTTTCATTCATAATATATGCATGCAACAAAGACGAAAAAAAGAAAGAATCCCGACCGCGCCCGGTCGGAACCCTTAAATTCATCTTTTCCTATGTTTTGAGTGCAAATATAGGGAGTTTTTCTCAATGCCACAAACTTTTTCATACAAAAACACTTTTTTCAAGGTAAATTGGCCATATTCTAAATGTGAGGTCTAAAATTATACCCTCTGCACAAACTCATTTTAGAAATGTAACAATGTTACGGTCTTTTACGCTCCAGTTAAGAAAATTTTACTGCCCAGTTAGGCAACAATTTTATATGTGAATAGCATGTGTTTACTGCTATATCGTTACCTTAAATAATCTTAAATTCGGAGCCAAAAGCGATAAATTGAACAAATCCGTTCGTCTTTTTGACTTTCCGCCGCACCCTGCTTTCATTTTTTTTCGTACCTTTGCAGCCGAAAACAAGGAAATATCCACATTTTGCAGTGGAGAAATCCAGTAATAACAAGAAAAAATAGACAAATATACTATATGAAAAACAAGTCAATCCTCTATGTATTTCTGTCATTGATAGCAATGACACTGAGTTCCTGCGGTGGAAAGCAGCAGCAACGCACCATGCCTACGCCTAACTTCAACATTGGCAAACCCGAGAAAAAGGACATCACCCTTACCCAAAAGTACTCAGCCACCATACGCGGACGGCAGGATATCGACGTCTATCCACAGGTAGGAGGCACATTGCAAAAACTCTGTGTCACTGAAGGCCAGAGAGTAACAAAGGGGCAGACGCTCTTCATCATCGACCAAGTGCCCTATCAGGCAGCCTTGAATACGGCAGAGGCTGCGCAGAAGGCAGCAAATGCACAGCTTGCCACTGCACAGCTCAGCTACAACAGCACAAAGAAACTTTATGATGAGCAGGTCGTCAGCGACTTCGACTTACAGACGGCTCACAACGCATTGCTCACCGCAAAGGCACAGGTAGCACAAGCTGACGCACAAGTAACCAACGCACGCAACAGCCTTAGTTACACCGTAGTGAAGAGTCCTGCCAACGGCGTTATCGGCACACTGCCCTATCGCCAGGGAACCTTGGTAAGCAGTGCTATGCCACAACCCTTGACCACCGTTTCGGACAACAATGACGTGTACGTATACTTCTCCCTGATTGAGTCTCAACTGCTCCAGATGATTCGGAGCAACGGAGACATAGAGCAAGCCATCGCAGCAATGCCCGAACTGACACTCCAGCTGGTGGACGGCAGCGAATATGAGCAGAAAGGAAAGGTAGAGTCAATCAGCGGTGTCGTAGACAAAAATACGGGCTCCGTACAGCTACGTGCCCTTTTCCCCAACCCCAACCATCTGCTTCACTCCTGCTCCACAGGTAACATCTTGATGCCTACCCAGTACAAGGACGTGCTTGTCATTCCCATTGGCGCCACCGTACAGACCCAGGACAAATTCAAGGTGTACGTAGTCGATGCTGAGGGCCATGCAAACGGTCAACTTGTCACTCTCCTGCCCCAGACAAACGGCAAGGAATATATCGTCTCAGCCGGTCTTGATGGTAGCGAAGACATTATCCTTGAGGGAGCTGGCATGGTCA
Organism: Prevotellaceae bacterium; assembly: GCA_022508635.1. Lineage (GTDB taxonomy): Bacteria > Bacteroidota > Bacteroidia > Bacteroidales > Bacteroidaceae > Physcousia. The sequence goes on along the minus strand of JAFLUV010000123.1, from coordinate 1,038 downwards.
GGGAAGGTCAGAAAGTGAGAGACTAAAACTCCACCTGCACAACATACACATAAAAAGGGAGAACCTCTCTTGCAATTACAAATATTGGAATTAAGAAAATGAAAGGCAACATCTTTATAAAACGCCCCGTGATGGCTATGTCCATTGCCATCCTGATTTTGTTTGTGGGTGCTATCAGCTACTTCTCGCTGCCCCTCGAACAGTATCCTGACATTGCGCCGCCAACGGTCGTGGTCAGTGCCACCTACACTGGTGCCAGTGCCGAAGCCGTGATGAATGCCGTCATCCAGCCTTTGGAAGAAGGTATCAACGGCGTAGAGAACATGCTCTACATGACCTCAACGGCCACAAACTCCGGATCGGCCACGATTACTGTTTACTTTAAGCAAGGAACGAATGCCGACATGGCAGCGGTGAATGTACAGAACCGCGTGAGTCGCGTGCAGGGTCTGCTACCGCAAGAGGTGACGAAAATCGGTGTGACCACGCAGAAGCGTCAGACATCTTTCCTGCAAATTGATGCTCTGATCAGCGAGGACGGTGCATACGGCGAAGATTTTATCTCAAACTACCTTGACATCAATGTCATTCCGCAGATTAAACGTGTGGAAGGTGTCGGTGATGTGACCCTCCTCGGTGGTACCTACTCGTTGCGTATCTGGATGAAGCCTGACGTGATGGCTCAGTATGGCGTAGTGCCCGACGACATCACGTATGCGCTGGCCGAGCAGAACCTTGAGTCGCCTGCTGGTCAGTTAGGTGAAAAACCGGTGAACGGAACACACGGTGACGGCGTGGACAACGTGCTTCAGTATACGATGAAATATACGGGTCGTCTGAAGGAGTTGAGTGAATTCGAGGACGTTGTCATCCGTGCCAATGCCGACGGGACGCTGCTCCAACTAAAGGACATAGCCAGTGTAGAGCTCGGTGCCATCAGCTACGCCTTCCACGGTGAGGCCAACGGACACCCGGGTGTAACGTTCCTTTGCTTCCAGTTGGCCGGTGCCAATGCCAAGGAAACCAACGACCGCGTGA
>JAFLUV010000122.1 GCA_022508635.1 Prevotellaceae bacterium | reverse complement strand
GCTACTGGAAGAAAGAGAAATTGACGCTGCCGTAGCTGCGATGCTCCACGAATCGAGGGTGGGCGGAGAAGTCGTTTTGCTTGCCGTGCTCCAACACAAACAAGCCATCATCCTTGAGCAAATTCCTACCCAAGATGATGTCGGGAAGTTCTGGTATCTGCGGCAAAGTATACGGCGGGTCGGCAAAAATGAAGTCGAACTGCTCGCGGCACTTCGCTACGAACTGGAAGACATCGGCACGAACGGGCATAGCCGCCGTGTCTTGCAGCTTATCGACAAATTGCTTGATGAGGCGGTGGTGGCGTACGTCAAGCTCTACGCTGACAACATGGCCACAGCCACGGCTGACGAGCTCGAGCGTAATGCTTCCCGTCCCAGAAAAGAGGTCAAGGGCTGTCGGCTCCTCGCTGAAATCAAGATATGCCTGTAGGACATTGAAGAGATTTTCCTTGGCGAAGTCTGTCGTTGGACGAGCCTGGAAGGAACGAGGCACTTCGAAATGCCTGCCACGATATTTTCCTGTAATGATACGCACGGGTGAAAGGTAAAATTGGCTCGGTCAGTACGGACGGAGCAGGTTTGACAATGTTAGGTAAAGGTTTGAATTATCCGTGTCCGACAATGTTAAGCAGGTATTCCCCTATCGTTTCCTGCAGTTCGGCCGAAGCACCCTGTATGTGGCAAACGTCGCGCGTGGCATGCATGTCAAGCGCTTTCCAAATACCAAGCAGCAGGAAAGTACGGTCGCTGTCGTTGTCAGCTGCCTGCGAACCGGCGTACAGCAACGTGCCGCGGGAAAAGACTGCCACAAAGAACTGCTTCTCGCCAAAACGGACATAGGCATCGCGCTGCTGAGAGTCGGCAGGAACAGGACGCCTCTCCTGCATGGCGGCAAAGTCTTCTAACTGCTGTGCCTCGCTGCAGCAGACCTTTACGTCGGGATAGCGTGCTTGTACGATGCGCAGGATGTTCCGGTCAAGTCGGAAGATGACAACCACCTCGAGCGACGAGAGTATACAGTACTGCATGTCGGAAAGGCTGGCTTGCTGTCTGGGGAAACACAGACGATAGAATGCCAGCATGTCGCTTTTGCTGAAATGCTCCAAGGGAACGGTGGTGGAAGGCGTATCGTGGATGAGCTCCACCGCCTGGAAGCGGTAGTCCATCAGATAAGATTTCTGCAGGGCACGTTGCAACACCTCGCCTGCCTTTGAAGGTTGGGAGACGGGATAGAGGTCGGTCTGAACAACAGAACCATCCAACATGCTACATACAGAAAAAGAAAATCCATCCGCACTGGAGCAGATGGATAGTCTATAACCGGCAAGCGTCTTACTCCCAGTTGCCAGCATTGTTGTTCCAGTTGTTACCGGCATCACCAATTTTCAAGCCAGGGAATGCTCCCTTTGCATTAGCCTCTTCGTTGCGATTATAGATAAGGCGCTGTCCGGCCTTACCCATGCCTTTGAGGAAGCTGCTATCCGGAGCATTGCACTCCATCACCTGGATGATGCTACCAGAACGTGTGGTGTTGGGACATGCTATGAGTTCGAAAGTATCGCCCTGAGAGAAGGGGATGTAACGCAAAGAGTCTGCTTCGAAACCCTCATAGTTGTAGAGCGAATCCTGAAGCGAAACCCAGACTGTATCGCGACGGAAGCCTTCCAGTCCATTGGCAGCAATAGCAGCCTGATCGCCACTGTTGACAATGATTGCGGCTTTCTCTTCGGTTAGTCCCTTATCCATCTGCTCTTCTGTGAGTACACCTTGCTTCATAATGATAGGCAACTTGCCATTCTTGACAAAATCAATGAGTACTGACCAGTCCGAACAGTATTCACCAGCGTGCTGAGCTTTGTAGGCTTCCTCTGCACTGCGGATTTCCATGAGACGAGCCTTTACCACGTTCTCGCGGCTTGCAACCTCTGCGTCAAAGTTTTCAGTGTCGCGTATGCTTCGCCAACAAATGAAGAGTAAGCCGACGGCACAGAGGCCTAAAACGATATTAATTCCCTTTTTCATAACGTTATTTGTGTTTTATTTTATAATTTTGCATCACAAAAGTAACAAGTTTTCTCCACATTTACGACAAAACAAAGTTTTTTTTATAAAAATAATGGCGATAAGTGACGATTTAGGGACTTTAATAAGGGAGAATTTTAATCATAAACCCACAAAAGAGCAGGAGAAAGCTATTTCTTTGCTCTCTGAGTTCCTACTTTCAAGAGAACACAATGCGTTGTTTCTCCTCAAGGGTTATGCCGGCACGGGCAAGACATCATTGCTGGCTGCACTGGTTCGTACCATGCAGCAGTTAAGACAGCGTGTCATGTTGCTGGCTCCGACAGGACGCGCCGCAAAAGTGTTGTCTTCTTTTGCCTGTGCGCCGGCTTACACCATACACCGCAAGATATATCGGCAGAAGTCAATTGTTGAGATGGACTACTTCCAGAACGATGTTAATCTGCAAAAAGATACGTTGTTCATCGTGGACGAAGCTTCAATGATTGCCAATGTGGCAGGAAGTAGTACTATTTTTGGCACAGGGTATCTGCTGGATGACCTTATGCACTATGTCTATTCTTGTGAGGGTTGCCGGCTCCTGCTCGTAGGCGACACCGCACAGTTGCCTCCCGTTGGTGAAGAAGAGAGTCCGGCACTGCATCGTCTTGTCCTGGAAAGCTACGGCATGGAGGTAACAGAGTTTTGTCTGACACAAGTCGTCCGACAGCTTGAGGAGTCAGGCATCCTGTGGAATGCTACGATGCTGCGTCGCCTTATACAGGAGGATGAAACACATACTTTTCCGAAACTCCGTGCAAAGAGTTTTCCTGACGTATACGTCATACCTGGCAACGAACTTATCGACGCTCTGGATGACAGCTATCGCCAATATGGAACAGACGGAACTATCGTAGTGACGCGAAGCAACAAGCGTGCTAATACCTTCAACAACGGCATCCGTGCCCGTATCCTTGACTACGACGAGGGACTATCAAGCGGTGATTTAGTGATGGTGGCCAAGAATAACTACTTTTGGACGGAGAAAGAAATAATAGATTCAACCACAGAAGCGGAAGGAGAAAGCCATTCTTCTGTCCTTAATCCTCAGTCTTCAATGCCTTTCATCGCCAATGGTGATGTGGCTGTAGTCCGTCGCATCCGTAACGAACGCTCGTTCTATGGTTTCCGCTTTGCCGATGCCATAGTTCAGTTTCCCGACTATGGCCACAAGGAGATGGAGCTGACCGTACTGCTCGACACATTGCAAAGTGAAGCACCTGCATTGACGCGAGAACAGCAACAAGCACTCTTCACTGCTGTATGGGAAGATTATCCCGAACTAACCAACAAGCGCGACCGCATGAAACGACTGCGTCAGGACATCTATTACAATGCCTTGCAAATCAAATACGCTTACGCCGTCACCTGCCACAAGGCACAGGGCGGACAATGGGAGCACGTATACATAGACCAAGGCTATATCACGGAAGAAATGCTTACGCCTGACTATTTCCGTTGGCTTTATACAGCTATCACGCGTGCAACAGAGAAAGTCTATCTCATTAACTGGCCCGATAATGCACTAAGTGAGGTGTGAGATAGTCATCAATACCTTAATTATTTTAGGATTTTTTCTGTTATTGTGCAGATAAGGGTAAAAATATTTAACAATATATCCCTGTATCATTAATTTTTCTTATCTTTGTGCCATAAAATGACACATTAATTTAAAAATGAACATTCTTGTTACCGGAGCTAACGGACAATTGGGCAACGAAATGCGCATTGTTGCGAAGAACTCTATGGATAACTATATCTTTACGGATGTTTGCCAGTCGGAAGAGGTTGAGACTGTCTATCTGGACATCACCGACCCCGATGCAGTCCGTGCCATGGTGCAAAAACATGACGTGCGGGCCATTGTAAATTGTGCTGCCTGGACAAATGTTGATGCGGCAGAAGCACCAGAAAACTACCCTATGGTAGAGAAGCTAAATGCTGTCGCTCCGGGAATTTTAGCCACAGCCATGAAGGAAGCAGGAGGCTGGCTCGTCCACATTTCCACTGATTACGTCTTTGGCAAAGAACCTTACAACACGCCTTGTCGCCCAGACCAGAAGGGCACGCCTACTGGCATCTACGGCGAAACAAAGCGTCAGGGCGAGGAGAAGATAAAGGAAGTCTTCGGAATAAGTCAACTTTCTGACGGACGACAGTCAGGGAACAACGAGGGAAAAGGCGGCTATATCATTATCCGCACGGCGTGGCTCTACAGCGAGTTCGGCAAGAACTTCTGCAAGACGATGCTTCAGCTTACAGCCACAAAGCCACAACTTCGCGTCGTCTTCGACCAATGCGGCACGCCGACTTATGCGCTCGACCTTGCAAAAGCCATTCTGGTTATTCTTGCCAAGCCTGTCTCCGGCACTTACCATTTCTCGAACGAAGGCGTTTGTTCTTGGTATGACTTCACGCAGATGATAGCTCGCATCGCGGGCAATAAGGACTGCGACGTACAGCCTTGCTATTCGACCGAGTTTCCAAGTCCCGTGGTTCGTCCCGCCTATTCCGTCCTTGACAAGCGCAGTATCCGCGAAACTTTCGGTGTAGAAGTCCCGTATTGGGTTGACTCGCTCAAGACGTGCATCGCAAACATAAAGCAGAACCAATGGAAATAATCAAAACAAGCATAGAAGGCATCGTCATCATAAAGCCGCGTGTGTTCCAGGACGCGCGAGGTTATTTTTTTGAGTCCTTTTCACAGCGAGAGTTCGACGAGCGGGTTCGCCCTATCTGTTTTGTTCAGGATAACGAGAGCATGTCGTCCTATGGTGTCATGCGTGGCCTGCACTTTCAGCGCCCGCCCTTCACACAGAGTAAGCTGGTGCGTTGCGTCAAGGGGGCAGTACTTGATGTTGCTGTCGATATACGTAAAGGGTCGCCTACCTATGGACAGCATGTAGCGGTAGAGCTGAGTGAAGAGAATCATCTGCAACTTTTCGTGCCAAGAGGCTTCGCCCATGGCTTTTCCGTGCTTACCGAAACAGCTATTTTCCAATACAAGTGCGACAACTTCTATGCCCCGCAGGCCGATGACGGCATTTCCATTCTGGACGCCAGTCTCGGCATCGACTGGCGTATTCCCGCGGAACAAGCCTTGCTGAGCGAGAAAGATACGCGCCATGCCTGCCTGAATGACTTCGACAGTCCTTTCGACATCAATGATAATCTGTACTAAACTGCAAGACATTAACTACACTAAACCGCAAGACATGACTCGTAACATCGTTATCACCGGAGGAGCCGGATTCATAGGCAGCCATGTTGTTCGCCTTTTTGTGAACAAATACCCTGATTACAATATTATCAATCTGGACAAACTGACGTACGCAGGAAACCTTGCAAACCTTAAGGACATCGAAGACCGTCCTAACTATAAGTTCGTGAAGATGGACATCTGTGACTTTGATGCCTTCCATCGCCTTATGCAGAATGAGAGGATTGACGGCATAATACACTTGGCTGCAGAAAGCCATGTGGACCGCTCCATCAAGGATCCTTTCACCTTTGCCCGCACCAATGTGATGGGAACACTCTCCCTTCTTCAGGCAGCAAAGCTTTATTGGGAAAGCCTTCCCGAAGGGTATGAGGGCAAGCGTTTCTACCATATTTCCACCGACGAAGTGTACGGTGCACTGGAGATGACGGAGCCAGAGGGCGTCGAACCACCGTTCACGACTACGGCAAGCTCCAGCCAGCATCACCTGGCATACGGAAGGGATTTCTTCTATGAGACCACGAAGTACAATCCACACAGTCCCTATTCTGCGAGCAAAGCTTCGAGCGATCACTTCGTCCGTGCCTACCATGATACCTACGGCATGCCTACGATTGTGACCAACTGTTCGAACAACTACGGGCCATATCAGTTCCCGGAGAAGCTCATACCTCTCTTCATTAACAACATCCGACAGCGCAAACCGCTCCCTGTCTATGGCAAGGGTGAGAACGTACGCGACTGGCTCTATGTTGAGGATCATGCCCGTGCTATTGACACAATTTTCCACAAAGGTGTCGTTGCCGAGACGTATAATATCGGCGGATTCAACGAATGGAAGAACATCGACATCATCAAGACCGTCATCAAGACGGTGGACAGGCTGCTGAATCGTCCCGAAGGAGCCGACCTCGATCTTATCACCTACGTGACAGACCGTCCCGGTCATGACGCCCGCTATGCCATTGATTCCACGAAGCTGCAAAGGGAGCTCGGATGGGAACCCTCGCTACAGTTCGAGGAAGGCATCGAGAAGACGGTCAGGTGGTACCTGGAGAACGAGGAGTGGATGGACAATATCACGAGCGGCGACTACGAGAAGTACTACGACGAAATGTACGGAAAGCGCTGAGCGAACAGCAAGAAACAACAAAGAATTACTAAATATAACAACGTAAAAACTATGATGACTCGTACAAAATCAAGGCTGACGGCGCTCATGACCGCAGCGATCCTCACGACAGGCTTCACGGTGCAAGCCCAGGAAGTATCCGAGAACTATCTGGCCTATCCCCACGGCTTCATCGGCCTGCAGGGCGGAGGACAGACCACATTTACCAACTACAACAACTGGCAGCTCCTCACACCCACGGCGAGCATCAGCGCAGGTGCGTTCTTCACTCCCGTCATCGGTGCCCGCCTCCACTTCAACGGCATCTGGAACAAGGGCGGCATCAACACGCCCGACTCCAAGTACGACTACCGCTACCTGACCTCAAATCTCGACCTCATGGTCAACATCGTCAACCTCATCACCCGCAAGGACTGGAACAGGGTGAACGCATACCTCATCGGCGGCGTGGGCTTGAACTACGCATGGAGCAACGACGATGCGTGGAAGCTGAAGCAAGTCCTGCCCGGCGCATACGAGAAAGACCTGCTGAACCATAACTTCCGTGTCGGCGCAATGCTCGACGTCAACGTCGCACGCAACTGGAGCGTCAACCTCGAAGTCTCGGGCAACAGCCTCAACGACCGCTTCAACAGCAAGCTCTCTGGCAGCGACGACTGGCAGCTCACCGCACAGATCGGCGTAGCGTACAAGTTCGG
>JAFLUV010000121.1 GCA_022508635.1 Prevotellaceae bacterium | reverse complement strand
CCGCTTTCGACGATTTTGCCCTCGTGAAGGACATGGATGATGTCTGCGTGGCGAATGGTGGAAAGACGGTGGGCAATGGCGATGGTAGTGCGTGCCTTCATGAGCCGATCCAATGCTTCCTGTACGAGATACTCGCTCTCTGTATCAAGGGCGGAGGTAGCTTCATCGAGGATAAGAATGGGGGGATTTTTGAGGATGGCGCGGGCTATGCTGACGCGCTGACGCTGTCCGCCGGAAAGTCGTCCGCCACGGTCGCCTATGACTGTATTGTAACCCTGTTCAGTCTCCATGATAAAGTCGTGAGCGTTAGCAATCTTGGCGGCTTCGATGACCTGCTCCATAGTAGCGTTCTCCACACCGAAGGTGATGTTAGCAAAGAAGGTGTCGTTGAAGAGGATAGCTTCCTGGTTGACATTGCCAATGAGGGCGCGAAGGTCATGGATACGAACATGGCGTATATCTTTGCCGTCAATGGAGATTCGCCCGCTGCTGACATCATGATAGCGGGGAATGAGGTCGACAAGTGTGGACTTTCCAGAACCGGACTGCCCTACGAGAGCTACGGTCTTGCCCTTCGGTATGGTGAGATTGATGTGTTGAAGCACGTCACGGCCTTCAACATAGTGGAAGCTGACATCATGAAGCTCTACCTGGCTCTCGAAGTCGTCCAAAGGTCTGGGCTCCGCTATTTCCCGGATAGGGTTCTCGGCCTTGAGGATATAGTCGATACGATCCATTGACGCAAGTCCCATAGGTATCATGTAAGACTGACGCGTGAGATCCTTAATAGGATTAATGACGCTGTAAAGGATGACCATGTAGAAAATAAAAGTGGAGGCATCGATAAAGCCGTTTCCTTCCAATATGAGCCACCCGCCAAAGAGCAAAACAACGACGATGATAAGGGTACCCATCGATTCGGAAACCGGGTGAGCTGCGTTAATGCGCATCATCATGCCTATCATACCCTTACGGAACTCGTTGTTGATGTAGTTGAAGCGACGAGCCATTTTCTCCTCAGCAATGAATGCCTTGACAATGCGCAGACCACTGAGCGTCTCTTCAGTCTGTGCCATGATTTCAGAGAGTCCTGCCTGCACGCTTGCCGACCGACTCTTGAGTTTCTTTGTCACCGAACCCATAAGCCATGCCGCAGGAGGCGTAACGATAAGGACGAAGACGGTAAGCTGCCAGCTGACAGAAAAAAGCGTGGCAAAGCAGATGATGATAGCAATGGGCTGCTGGATGAGGGTTGAGATAGCGGAAGTAACGGAATTCTCCACCACCTGTATGTCCGTACTCATACGCACAATGATGTCACCTTTTCGCTCGGCGGAGAAAAAGCTGAGAGGCAGACGCATGACTTTACTATACATGTCCATACGGATATCGCGAACCACGCCGGTGCTCAGCGGCAGCATGATGTTGGCGGCGCCCCAATAGCCAATGCACTTCAGGCAAGTCATAAAGACGAGTATGCCACCCATCAGACACAGAGTGAGGAATGCACCATGACTGGCTATCTGTTCTTGTACCCAAGCATAAGCGTTGTTCACAATAAGGTCTTTATTAAGGTTCTCCCACGTCCAGGGTTCGTATGTATAGACGTTCTGGTCTATCTTGAAGAGGATATTTAGTATAGGTATGAGCACGACGAAGGAGAAGACGTTGAGCCACTGTGCCACGAAATTGAGCACAACGGACCAGATGATGTACATCTTATATGGCCGGAAGTAGCGAGCTACGATTTCAAGGAATTGCTTTATCATGCTTAGTAGTTATTCTGTTTGGTGATTCATGGTTATGGTACGATTCTCTTCAAGCTGGTCGTAGCTGCTTTGCAGAATGGCTTTGGCACGAAGGATGCGATTGCCGTCGTCGGCAGGCTGTTCCAGGATAGCAACATCGCCTGCAAGGTCGAAGAGACTGAATCCCGTACTGTCGGCAAAGAGCATACCAGCAGGATAGTTGCAGTAGACGAAAGGATAGGTATAGGTACGACTCAGCACATTGCGGCTCCATCGGTATTCGTCGTGCGGGATTTCCATTTGCGAGAGCAAGGTAGCTGCCAGGTCGCTTTGGTTCATGAGCACGTCCATACGGCGCGGTTGGCGTACAGCCCCGCCGAGCCAAAGCATGGGAGCGTGAAAGAAGCCTGGGTCGTCGAAGGTCTGTTGATAGAGATAGCCGTGGTCAGGCAGCATGATGACGAGCAGATTATCCCACTGCGGGAGCTTCCGCAGACTGTCCACCATGCAGGCTACACTATAATCACTGTAAGCAAAGGCATTGAGAACCTTATCATCCAGACGGTGATAGGGCACTTCCCAAGGCTCGTGACTGGAAATGGTCTGTACGACCATGAAGTGGTGCCCCTCCTGCCACTGTGCGACGAGCCGACACGCCTTCTGGCACGAGATGCTGTCGTAGATGCCCCACGATCCCCTGCCGCTCCCGTCCTGCGGGAAAGCATCGCCAGCGGCACTGAAAGATGTATCATCATAGAGGCGGCAAAAATCCATGTCTTCCAGATACTGCCGCTTACCCATGTTGGTCATAGCCCCGGCATAGATGTAAGCTGTTTCGTAACCTTGCCGCCGGAAGGAACGCGCTAACGAAGGAAGTGTTGCGTGGAATTTTGTCTGCTTCATGAGGCTGACATCGGGATAGCTCACGTAACCACTGAAAGTACTGACGGTACCCCGGTCAGTACGGAAAGAGTTACTATAGAAGTTTTGCCAGAAGATACCCTCGGGAATGAGACGACTCCATCCGGGTGCCACGTCGGGCAGTCCGCCTATCTCCTGCACGAAACGGCTGCCGAAACTCTCCATGAAGACCACCAGAACGTCAGGTCGAGAGCAGGTAAGTAATGTATCCTGTATGTCATCGGCAGGTTCGGGGTAGAGACCACGGAAGAGGTCAACACGATCACCTTCGGAGAGATAGTCGTAACGCCGGGAGTAGTCATCACTCAGGCGGATGCTCGATACAAAGGCATAGACTGGATTGACAGCGGCATGGTCAGCAAGCTGCTTTCGCGAACTGCCATAGACATCGCCCTGACGCATAAAACAGATGCCGGAGACAAGCAGGAACGTCCAGATGATGCTGATGTTGCGGAGCCAAAGACGCTCCGTGCGCCCTGCCGGAAGAATCTTGGGTGTGAACAAGATGCAAGGGATAATAGTCCAGAAGGCGAGCAGAAGGAAAAATGCCACACGCACCAAGATGTAGGCGAGGCTAACGCTGTTGCCGGCACCTTCGGGCGAAGAAGCATAGCTAAGCACCACGGCAGAGAGCTTGAACTGCCAATACTCGTACATCACGGCATCGCCCACGATGATGCCGGCCACCGCAAATCCCATGAAAATATAGTATGGTGTGAGCCAGGCACGAAGGTGAAGTGCGGGGTAACGCAACGTGAGGAGTCCCATGAGCCAGGGCACGGTGAGCAGGAAGGCAGTAACCATAAGGTCATGACCCACAAAGCCGCGCCAGCAAGCGCCGAGCGACTCGGACAACGTGATGTGCTGTACACCAACGTTATTCAGCAGGAACCCTGCCCTGCCCATCAGGAATATGACGAGCAAATGGCAGTAAAGATATTCCAGATAATGTACGTCTCGCTTCAACTTACATTTAGTATTTTATCGTTTCGTCGTTCGCCCTTTGCTACCTCAGGAAGCGGCAAACAGTTCCCTCGTCCCTATTTTCGCCCAAAGTCAGCAGGTATCTCACCCCACTCCTCCGTGTTCCACTTCATCACCTGCGCGTGTTCAGGATGCTGCCAGAGCCAGTTTTCGGCACGAATGACAAGGTCGAGCGCCTGGGCAGTCTTCGCATCTCGCTTCAGGGTGGTCTTGGCACGTTTGTTCCTCACCCAGGCCATACCGCTGATACTGTCGCTGTAGACCTTCATGTTCCATCCGTTCTTCTTAATGAGAGCCAGGGCATGAACGATGGCAAGGAACTCGCCGATGTTGTTCGTGCCCTGCACCGGGCCAAAGTGGAAAAGCCGCTGTTCGTTGCCAAGATACACGCCTTGGTATTCCATAGCGCCCGGATTGCCGCTGCATGCTGCATCGACCGCTATGGCATTGAAATCGACCTGACCTTTCAGCTTCTCGTAGTCCATGCATTACATCCTTTCGGGTACCTCGATGCCCAAGAGTCCCATGCCGTTCTTCACGACCTGGCCGACGGCAGCAGAGAGTGCGATACGGAAAAGGCGCTTCCTTTCATCCTCTTCGCGAAGTATGCTGAAGTCGTGATAGAACTGGTTGTATTCCTTGACAAGCTCGTAGCAGTAGTTGGCTATGCAGCTGGGGTTGTAGTCGGTTCCTGCCTGCCTGACGGCTGCCTCGAAGCCTTGCAGCTTCTGGATGAGTCCGATTTCCTTTTCGTTCAGTTCCGTGTCTTCTGCCAGGGCTGTGAGATCCACCTCGCCTGCCTTGCGCAGGATGCTGCGGATTCGGGCGTAGGTATACTGGATAAAGGGCCCCGTGTTGCCGTTGAAGTCGATGCTCTCTTCGGGATTGAAGAGCATGTTCTTGCGGGCATCGACCTTCAGGATAAAGTACTTCAGGGCACCCATGCCGACGATGCGGGCTATCTCCTGTGCCTCTTCGTCCGTGACGTTCTCCAGCTTGTTCACCTTGTCGGCGCTCATCTGTCGTGCGTCGGCAATCATTGTGGCGATGAGGTCGTCGGCATCGACCACGGTTCCTTCGCGCGACTTCATCTTGCCGTTGGGCAGCTCGACCATGCCGTAGGAGAAGTGAACCAGGTCCTTGCCCCACTTGAATCCGAGCTTGTCGAGCAGGATGCTGAGCACCTGGAAGTGATAGTTCTGCTCGTTGCCTACGACGTATATCATCTTGTCGATGGGATAGTCCTGGAAGCGGAGCTTGGCGGTACCGATGTCCTGCGTCATATAGACGCTGGTGCCGTCGCTGCGCAGCAGCAGCTTTTCGTCCAGTCCCTCGGCCGTCAAGTCTGCCCAGACGCTGCCATCGTCCCGGCGATAGAAGAAGCCTTTGCGCAAGCCTTCCTCCACCTTTTCCTTTCCCTCGAGGTAGGTTTCGCTCTCGTAGTATATCTTGTCGAAGCTGACGCCGAGTGCCTTGTACGTCTCGTCGAAGCCGGCATACACCCATTCGTTCATCTTTCGCCAGAGTGCGCGCACCTCCGGATCGTTCTGTTCCCACTTGACGAGCATTGCGCGTGCCTCCCTGATGAGTGGTGCTTCCTGCTTTGCCTGCTCCTCGTCCATGCCTTTTTCCATGAGCTGCCTGACCTCCTCGCGGTAGTGCTTGTCGAAGGCAACGTAGTAGTCGCCGATGAGGTGGTCGCCCTTCTTGCCCGATGTTTCGGGTGTTTCGCCGTTGCCCCACTTGAGCCATGCGAGCATCGACTTGCAGATGTGTATGCCTCGGTCGTTGACGATGTTGGTCTTTACCACGCGGTTGCCGTTGGCCTGCATGACGCGTGCCAGCGCCCATCCGAGCAGGTTGTTGCGGACGTGGCCGAGGTGCAGGGGCTTGTTCGTGTTGGGACTGGAGTATTCTATCATCACGAGCGGGCTGTCTGCGGTGACGGGCGTGAAGCCGTAGGAGGGATTTGCCTGTATCTCCTGCAGCAGGCCTATCCACTGTGCAGGGCTGATGCTGAGGTTGAGGAATCCTTTCACGGCGTTGTACCGGCTTACGATGCCGGGCAGCTTGCCGACGAGGCGCTCGCCTATTTCCTGTGCTGTCTGCTCGGGTGCCTTGTGGCTCATCTTGGTGAAGGGGAAGACGACGAGGGTTATCTGCCCTTCGAACTCCGGCCTTGTCTGCTGCAGCTGCACCATCTTCTGCGGAACTTCCTGCCCGTACAGCTCTTCTGCCACTTGCCTTACGGCTTCCGCTATCTTGCTTTCGATTTTCATCTCGGTATATCTTTTTGGGTTATGTCTGTGGTGTTTCGGAGAGTCCTGCCGTGGGTGTCAGAGGATTTCGCAGAACTCTATCTTCTCTCCGTTGGGTCCTTCGATGAAGAAGTAGCGTGCTCCGCGCTCCCAGAAGGCGATGTCCTGTATCTCGTCGTTGAGCATGTGGTATCCTGCGCCGCGCAGTGTGGCGAAGAGCTCGTCGATGTTCTTGACGTCGAGGCAGAAGTGGTCCACGGCTCCGTTGCACATTGCGGGCTCCTGTGTGGGAATCACTTCGATGAGCAGGCTGCCGAGCTGCATGAAGGCGAAGTCGCGTCCGGAGATGTCGTGGCGCGTGGCCAGCGTGAAGCCCAGCCCCTTGTAGAAGTCTATCGTCTCCTGCACCTTTGCCGTGGGCAGTCCCACGTGCTGTATGCCGGTGGAGTAGGCGCTGACGTCTGTTCCCGTCTCGGGCAGGTTTGCCTCGCGGAACAGCTCGCGTGCGGGTTCTTCCTCTTCTGTTGCGGCCGACGGATTGCCGGGAGCGGTGCATGCCGTCAGCATCATGAGGGCTGCGATACTGAGTATTTCCGCAGTCTGTCTTGCGGTCTTTGTCGTCTTGCTTGCTATTTTTTTCATTGCGCTATATAATATTAAATATGTGTACCTGTGTGTGTGGTGCGGTGCATGTGTGTCTCTCCTGCCGGGGTTCTGTCCTGTGATATGCGGCTGCAAAGTTAGCGTTTTTTTGCGGGGAAAGCAAGAAAAGCCTTTGGAAATAGGGTAAATGAGGGGTTTCTGTGGACTGCTGCGTGATGCAAAAGTGCAATGTGACGTGACGCAAAAGGACAATGTGACGTGATGCAAAAGGGCAATGTGCCGTAATGCAAAAGGGGACTGCGCCGTTCGTGACGCAGTCCCCTTTGTGTTGTCTCCCGTTGCTCTTCTTAGAAGAGGACGGAGATTTTTGCCATGTGTCCCTTTGCCTTGTCGGGAGCAAGGAAGTTGAGGTTGTAGCCTACAGCCACATTCTTGTGAACCTGGACGCCTACGCCAAATTCGAGACCGAAGTTGGGGTTGAACTCTGTGTCGTCTGTCCTGTAGTCGTAGTAGTAATTAACACCCAGACCCATGTTCAGGTCTACGTAGCCTCTTATCCACTTCCATGAGGGCGTGTAGCCGCGTACGCCTGCGAGCTTGATGTTCAGCAGACCGGCATCTGCGGGGCTGTTGAAGCCGGACATGTAGGAGACGCCGACGATGTTCCATGCTACGTAGG
>JAFLUV010000120.1 GCA_022508635.1 Prevotellaceae bacterium | reverse complement strand
CGTATGATTTTCCTGCGTCATACGGATGGCTGCTTTCAGGGATAAAAAAGTCCGGGCTTTGCATGCGACAAGGCTCGGGCTTTTTGTCAGGATTGGCGCAGCATATATAATATTAATAAGGTGTGGCGGGCCGTTGTAACAAGGCCTGCTGGACGCGGTCTTGGAACACCGCGGACTGTCCGGCAGAAGAAAAAAAGAGGCAATATATTTTGTTCGTATTGAAAAATAAGATAACTTTGTGACACCAACGCAACGAACAAGCTTATTTAGCCTAAAGAAACAGCCTTCATGATCCACGTGACTCTACCATGTAAAGACACACGTCGCCTGAGCTTCTACCTGGCGATGGAGGAGTACGTGGCACGCAACTTGAACGACGGCGACGACCTTTTTTTCCTCTGGCAGGTGGAGCCGACCGTTATCTTCGGGCGCAATCAGGTGATAGAGAACGAGGTGAACATCGACTATTGTCGCGAGCACGGAATACAGTTCTACCGTCGCAAGAGCGGCGGAGGCTGTGTCTATGCCGACCGTTCGAACGTGATGATGAGCTACGTCACGCGCTCGGACGAGGTGCAGACGACCTTCTCCCGCTACATGCAGATGGTCACTGCAATGCTGCGGGACCTGGGACTGCAGGCCACCTCCACGCAGAACAACGACGTCCTCATCGGCGACCGCAAGGTGTCGGGCAACGCCTACTACCACATCCCCGGACATAGCATCGTGCACGGCACCATGCTCTTCGATACGGACATGCAGCACATGCTCAGCGCCATCACGCCGCCTCGGACGAAGCTCGACAAGCATGGCGTGAAGAGCGTGCGGCAACGCATCACACTGCTCCGGGAACATACGGATCTTACCATCGAAGCCTTCAAGGAGTTTGCCGTCAGCCGTCTCTGTAGCGGCGAGCTGGCCTTGACCCCTGCCGACGTAAAGGCAATAGAAACCATCGAACAAGAATACCTAAAACACGAGTTTTTATATGGAAAAGAAAACATGTCTCTATGACCGCCACGTAGCTCTCGGCGCGCTTATGTCGCCCTTTGGCGGTTTCATCATGCCTATCCAGTACACGAACATTACCGACGAACATCAGGCCGTCCGTCAGCACTGCGGCGTTTTCGACGTCAGCCACATGGGCGAAGTGCGCATAACGGGAAAAGATGCCGAGCGCTACGTCCAGCACATCTTTACGAACGACGTCAGCGGAGCGCCTGTCGGACAAATCTACTACGGCATGATGCTCTATCCGAATGGCGGCACGGTGGACGACCTGCTCGTCTACAAGATGGGCGAGAACGACTTCTTCCTCGTCATCAACGCTGCAAACATCGACAAGGACGTTGCCTGGATGAAGGAACATGCTGCCGGCTTCGACATCAACCTTGACCATCAGAGCGACTACTATGGGCAGATTGCCGTGCAGGGACCCGAAGCGGAAGCCGTCGTAGAGGAAGTACTAAGCCTTCCCTGCAAGGAGCTGAAGTTCTATACGGCGAAGGTCATCGCAGCGTCCGAGGAAATCATCGTCTCCCGTACCGGCTATACCGGAGAGGACGGCTTCGAGATCTACGGCTCGCATGCGTTCATCATAAAGGCATGGGACAAACTTATCGAAAGCGGTCGCTGCAAGCCTTGCGGACTTGGCTGCCGCGATACGTTGCGCTTCGAGGTCGGCCTGCCTCTGTACGGCGACGAACTCAGTGCAGACATCTCTCCCGTCATGGCCGGTCTTTCCATGTTCTGTAAGCTTGACAAGCCCGAATTCATAGGAAAGGAAGCACTTGCAGAACAAAAGGCAAACGGCGTGGCACAGAAGCTCGTCGGCATCGAACTTGCAGACAAGGCTATCCCCCGTCATGGCTATGCAGTGCTGAACAGCGACGGCGAGACGGTAGGCGAAGTGACGACAGGCTACCACTGCCTCAGCGTAGACAAGAGCGTCTGCATGGCTCTCGTCAAGACAGAGTACGCAAAGCTCGACACTCCCCTTGCCATACAGATACGCAAGAAAGTGTTCCCCGGAACGGTTGTCAAAAAGAAATTCTACGATAAACACTATAAAAAATAAAACAGTTATGGCAAAAGTTATTGAAGGACTCTACTACTCGGAGTCGCACGAATACGTAAGAGTAGAAGGAAACAATGCTTTCATCGGTATTACCGACTATGCCCAGCATGCGTTAGGCAATATCGTTTATGTCGACATGCCTGAGGCGGACGATGAGGTTACAGCAGGCGAGGAGTTTGGTGCAGTGGAAAGCGTCAAGGCTGCCAGCGATCTCATCTCACCCGTCAGCGGTACCGTTCTGGAAGTCAACGAGGCACTTGAGGACGAACCTGAACTGATCAACAAGGATGCCTTCAGCAACTGGATTATCAAGGTTCAGCTTTCTGATCCCTCAGAGCTTGAAGCCCTCATGGATGCCAAGGCTTACGAAAGCCATTGTGCAGAGTAAGCTCCGCATAAGCTAAAACTGACAAGACCTATTAGACCCACAGAAGTATATTATGACCTATAAGTATTTCCCTCATACCTCGTCGGACTTGCAGGCAATGATGGAGAAGTCAGGCGTAAAGTCGCTTGATGACCTCTATGCCCAGATTCCGGAGAGCATTCGCTATCGGGGTGATTACAATATCCCCTCGGAAATGAGCGAACAAGAGGTGCGCGAGGTTTTTGCGAAGCTTGGTTCACAAAACCAGGAGCTGACTTGCTTTGCCGGCTTTGGCGTGTATGACCACTACACGCCGTCCGTCATTCCAAGCCTGCTGCAACGATCGGAGTTCCTCACTTCCTATACACCCTATCAGGCTGAGATTTCCCAAGGCACACTGCACTACATCTTTGAATACCAAAGCATGATGACCGAGCTGACAGGCATGGATATCAGCAATGCCTCGATGTACGACGGCTCTACCGCCACTGCCGAAGCAATGTTGATGAGTGTAGCAGCTGGCAAGAAGGCGAACAAAGTACTGGTGTCCGCAGGCATGAATCCCAAGACAAGAGAGGTGCTCGACACTTATGCCCTGCATCAGGATATTGAACTTGTAACGATTCCCCTGAAGGACGGCGCGACAGACCTTTCTGCCCTTACCTCGCAGCTCTCGACGCTCGAAGGCGTGGCAGGCGTGATGGTGCAACAGCCTAACGTATATGGTATCGTGGAGGACTTCTCCGGATTTGCCGATGCTTGTCACGAAAAGAAGGCACTCTTCATCGTGAACAGCGTGGCAGCCGACCTTGCCGTACTCAAGACTCCGCGCGAATGGGATGCTGACATCGCAGTAGGTGACGGGCAGAGCCTGGGTATTCCCATGCTTTTCGGCGGTCCTTACGTCGGCTATATGTGCTGTACGGAGAAACTTATCCGCAAGATGCCAGGCCGTATTGTAGGCATGACGAAGGACAATCGCGGCCAGCGTGCCTTTGTACTTACCCTGCAAGCCCGTGAGCAACACATCCGCCGACAAAAGGCGACCTCCAATATCTGCTCTAATCAGAGCCTGATGGCGCTCTTTGTGACCATGTATCTTTCGCTCCTGGGTAAGAAAGGCATGAGGGAAGCTGCACAGTTGTCATACGCCGGTGCGCACTATCTCTGTGATGAGCTTGTAAAGACGGGCAAGTTCCACCTTGCTTACGACAAGCCGTTCTTCAATGAGTTCTATGTGAAGTACGACGGTGATGTCGATGCCCTCTACCAGCGTTTCATTCAGGAAGGCTTCCTGGGTGGTGTGAAGTTTGATGGCGGCCTGTTGTTTGCCGTTACGGAGAAGCGTACAAAAGAAGAAATAGACAACCTCGTGAAAATTGCAGCCTTATGAACAATAAACTATATGGAAACCTGATCTTCGAACTCTCGAAGGAGGGTCGCAGAGGTTACAGCCTGCCAAGGAACAACTTTGGCAATTACGAGATACCTGCCTCAATGCAGCGTGCGGAAGAGGCGCAACTGCCGGAATGTGACGAGCTGACCGTCGTGCGTCATTACACGAACCTCTCAAACAATAACTTCGGCGTTGATACCGGCTTCTATCCCTTGGGGTCTTGTACGATGAAGTACAATCCGAAAATCAATGAGGAGATGGCAGCATCGTCAAAGTTCCAGAGCTTGCATCCCGAACAGCCTGCCAACACTACGAGGGGAGCGCTTGCACTGGTTTCGCTCCTGGAGAGGTCGCTATGCGAGCTGACAGGTCTTGCCCACTTTACCTTCAAGCCCTATGCCGGTGCACACGGCGAGCTGACCGGCTTGATGATTATTGACAATTACCATCGCTTGCGCGGGGACATGCAACGCAAGAAGGTCGTTGTGCCTGATAGTGCGCATGGCACCAATCCTGCCTCTGCTGCTGTGTGTGGCTTGGAGATAGTCGAGGTGAAGTCGCTGGCTGACGGTACTGTCGATTTCGACGACCTGCAGCGCATTGTTGCCGAACAGGGGACTGAGATTGCCGCCATGATGATGACGAATCCCAATACGCTCGGGCTCTTCGAGACGCGCATACCGGAGATAGCCCGGCTTATCCATGGCTGCGGAGGCCTGATGTACTACGACGGGGCTAACCTCAACCCGATGCTTGGGGCTTGCCGTCCTGGCGACATGGGCTTCGACGTGATGCACATCAACCTGCACAAGACGTTCTCCACGCCTCATGGCGGCGGCGGTCCGGGTGCCGGTCCGGTGGGTGTACGCGAGGGGTTGCAGGAGTGTTTCCCCGTGGTGTCGCCCTATCATGGGAACTTTGGCGTGATGATGCGTGCCTACGCCTATATCCTTTCCCTCGGGCGCGAGCATGTGAAGGAGGTCGGTCCTCTGGCTGTGCTCAATGCCAACTACATCAAGGAGAGCCTGAAGGACTTGTATGAGCTGCCTATCGATACGATATGCTGCCATGAGTTTGTGTTCGATGGCCTGAAGGATAAGTCGACGGGCGTGACGACGATGGACGTGGCAAAGCGTCTGCTCGACTACGGATACCATGCGCCTACGATATACTTCCCGCTGCTTTTCCACGAGAGTCTCATGATTGAGCCTACGGAGAATGAGTCGAAGGAGACGCTTGATGCCTTTATTGCCGTGATGCGCCAGATTGCAGAGGAGGCCAGGATGAACCCGGAGGTGGTGAAGTCTGCTCCCTTGACTACGCCTATCGGCCGTGTGGATGACGTGTTGGCTGCGAAGCATCCTGTCACGACGTATCGCCAGCTCTTGGCTGATGCATAAACGCTTGTTGCTAAAGATGAAAGAAACTGACTTGATTATTATCGGCGCGGGCCCTGGAGGGTACCGCGCCGCTGAGTATGCGGCCAAACAGGGGCTGAAGGTCGTGGTCTTCGAAGGTGATGAGGTGGGCGGCACATGTCTGAACGTCGGCTGCATCCCGACGAAGACTTACGTGCACAGCAGTTCGTTTGCCGAGGCTCGCGAGCGTATGGCGACGGTGGTGGCTGGGCTTCGTGCCGGGGTAGAGGGCATTCTCTCGCATCCTAACATTACGCTGGTTCGCGAGAAGGGTGTCTTCAGCGATGCACATACAGTGGGCGAGTATACCGCCAGGAACATTATCGTTGCCACGGGGTCTGAGAGCAAGCTCGTTCCCGTCCCTGGCATCGATGCTCCCAATGTGCTGGATTCTACGGGCTTGCTCGGCCTTGAAGACCTTCCCGGGAGGCTTTGCATCATCGGTGCCGGCGTGATAGGGATGGAGTTTGCCAGCATCTTCAACCGTTTCGGGACGGAGGTCACGGTGATTGAGTACCTGAGGGAGTGCCTGCCTGCGCTTGACGGTGACATTGCGAAGCGCCTGCGCAAGCAGATGGAGAAGGAGGGCGTGAGGTTCAACATGCAGTGCGGCGTGAAGGAGATTGCCGACGGCAGGGTGTTCTTCGAGAACAAGAAGGGGCAGACGGAGAGCGTGGAGGCCGACTATATACTGGTTGCCACGGGACGCAGGCCTCGCCTGCAGCCGGATTTCGCAAGTGCGGGCATTGCCTGCGACGAGCGCAAGGGCATTGCAACGGACGAGAACTTCGAGACGACTGTCCCGGGCGTCTATGCGATTGGCGACGTGAACGGCCGCCAGATGCTTGCCCATGCGGCCGAGATGCAGGGCATCCACGTGGTGAACCGCATTCTTGGCAGGAAGGACGGCATACGCCTCGACGTCATGCCTGCCGCTATCTTCACCGAGCCTGAGGCAGCTTGCGTCGGCCCGTCGGAGGACCAGCTGAAGGCCGGGGGCACGGAGTTCGAGTGCCGCAAGGCTTTCTATCGTGCCAACGGCAAGGCCATGGCGATGGGCAAGACGGAGGGCATGGTGAAGCTGTGCTGCGAACCCGGCGAGGGGCGACTGCTCAGTGCCCATGTCTACGGCGCACATGCGGCCGACCTCGTACAGGAGGCGACGGCCTACATCACACTCGGTGCCACTCTCCGGCAGCTTCGTGAGACGGTACACATCCATCCGACTCTCTCCGAGATACTCATTGAGGTGAACTGAGGCGGCACATCATCCGCCCTTACGACCCTGGCGATGCGTCTGGAACCTACTCCGGAACATCGCCAGGGTTGCTGTTTCTGTCCTTATTGTCAGGTATGTACGGGATGTGTTACAGGTTCTCCGTGCTGCTGTCCGCAATGGAGTCGATGTCTATCCACTCGATGTCCACGTCCGTAAGCGCACGGTTTGCCACACGCCCCAGCGTTCCGGTGCGACGATAGGTCATTTCAGGCCTGAAGCGAACCTTGACCCCGTTGATCTGACTGACGCTTACCTCCTCGGGAGTATCCACGCCGTTGCCGTGCGTGTTGGCTACGAAACTGAAAGTACCGATGCCGTTGAGCTTGACGGAACGCCCCTGAGCCATGTAGTCGCCCATGACGCCGGAAAGGCCTTCAAGGACTGCAAGGACATCGGCCGGCGAGACGGTAGACTCCGAGGCCAGACGGCGTGCCACCTGTTCCGTACTAACGGGCGAGCCTACGAGGATAGAGCGGGGATACCATTTCTTGTTGATCGCATAGAGAATCTTCTTGTAGAAAGCCATAATTCTTATTTTTTTGATTGGTATATAGTATTCGTTTCATGCCAGGTTTATGCATAGTTTATGTCACATTTATGCATAGACGAAATGTACTGTACTGGTCGTTTCAGACAACTCAGGCATCCGTTCATGACAATATAGGATTTTGTGAATGACAATATAGGATTTTGTAGTCGACAATATAGGATTTTG
>JAFLUV010000012.1:15929-22402 GCA_022508635.1 Prevotellaceae bacterium | reverse complement strand
TGTCATGTCATTCGTGAACGGGTTCTTCGCTGTTTCTGTCCCATTGGAGAACAAACATGCCGTTTGCGTCTTCCTCGTCTCTTGCATAGGAGATGTAACTTCGCAGCGTGTCAGTCAGAATCTTTCCGTCCGCTGCTATACGCACCTCTATTTCATCTACGTATATGGGAAAAGGGCTGATGTCGCCGTCAAAATCCGTCTTGGAGGCTTTCTCCACCTGCAGGCGTAGCGGTTGCCGTGTGCCACATAGTGTACTGCTCCAGAAGTCTCCGTATTTCGCAACCTCCATCTTGTCTATGAATTCTCCTTTGGTGGAGAAGGTCATAACCTCATAGCTGCAATAGGGATAGCCCCCGTCATCATTGATATTGTGTTCATCTAAGTCCCTCCTGACAAAAAGGATGTGACAGGCGGCCGTGTCAATGCGAAAGCCTCCATAGAAGTCATAGTGGCTTGCCATGTGTCGCTCTTCATCGTTATCCAGAAAATAGACCTCCGCCATTCCTTTTGGGATTGTCCTGCTATAGGGAAACTGCTCGAGTCGACAACTTAACACTTCATTTGTGATGGTGTCTGCCGTCCATTTAGGAAAGATGTTGATGAGGCTATCGAAAGTTGCGGATGGCACAACGGCATTCTCTTGCTGTTGCTCCTGCTGTTCTGTGCTGTTGCTTTGCGATGGCGTTTGTCTGTTCGTGCAAGTACAGACTATGCCGGCGAACAGGAGGGGAATTATTGTCTTCTTCATGCTTATGCCATTTTTCGTCAAAGGGGAGACAATTGTTCATACCAAGGTTCGCACACTCCCGGGTGTTTGTAGGGATACCATCTGCATTTTTCCTCCATAAGGGTGTCCGTGGTAAGGATTCCTTCCTGCGCTACCCGCCATTCGATGTCCCTATAGCATACGGGTATGTAGTGCGTGTGCTCGTAGTCATGTTTCAGCAGTTCTACTGTCTTTACATGCAGGCGGAAGGGTGACTTGCAACCGGAGACATGCGTCCTGTTTGTGCTTGGAAAGTTTCTTGTTACGTCGTACCAGTCTCTCAGTTGCCCGTCGTGCGAATATACCATGACAGTCTGTGTGAAGAAGGATTCCGGGACGAGGCTGTCGGACCGATTGCGTTGTCGGCATATCTTTCGGGCAAAGAGGATATGCAGACTGTCAGTCGTAATTCTATGTCCGTAACGCATTTCTATTATCTGCTGTCGTGCACTGTCTTGTTCGGCTACGGGGCGGAATTCTTTCGGGAAGACTACTTCTTCCGACACAATGCCCGTTGCGTCGAATATATGCTCGCTGATGCTGTCTGCCGTCCACTCGGGGAAGCAGTCTATCCATTCTTCTATAGTCTGCGGTCGCCGGTAAGCGTTGGCAGTAGCGTTACCTTTGCGATGGCTCTTTTCCATGCGTTCCGTCAGGTTCTTCCAGATACTCTGTCCTTGCTTTCCGATGTATCTGTCACAGTCGTATATGGCAAGCGTGTCCTGGCTTATGTGCCCGTTTTTGGGGTCGACGCGGTATTCTATCTGACAGATACGCGATGGCTGGGGCGCTCTCCATTTCTCTCCGTTGCCTACGACATAATAGACATTCTTCACTTCCAAACGTAGTGGAGAGCGTGTCCCCCTGATGTGACAGAAACCCCTGTGTCCGATAAAGTGGTTTCCCAAATCCACCTTTTCTATCATCTGCCCGCCCTTCGTGCATGTCATCATGGCATGTGTCCTGCGGCCGGCGTAGAATCCGTCAGCCGTCGGACATCCCCAGGTTTCTTTCTCCACGAAGATGACGTAACAGTTGTCTAATGTGATTTTGTACAGAAACAATGGCGAAACGTCAACAGACTCTTTTTCTTCAAACTTGTTTCTCATTTCGAACCTTTCTGCATACTCTGGTGCCATGTCGGCATCATAGTTGAAGATATCACCCGTCCTTATAGTATCACCCGTCCATTCAGGCAAGAAGTCTATGAATTGCTTGAAACCGTCCGGCACCTGTGCAGCTCTCTCGCCCTCCGTGTCCAGTGTCTTGTCCTCCATCCCTGCCCGCTCATTCTGCTTGCTTCGTATGGTTTTTGTTGTATCCGATCCTTGTTCCGACACTCTCTGCGGTTGACCAGGCTGACAGTTCCATAGAAGCAAGGCACTAAACCACGGCAAAAGGAAACAGATGGACTTTCGTATCATGCCTTTGGTTTCTTGTATCGTGGTTGGACAATTGTTAGGCTTAGCGAGGATAAAATACCCTCGGTTCTTATCCTTTCATGCAGCTATCAATAAAGGCCTGCATTTCAGGATAGTGCTCCTCAATACTCAGGAGTAGATGCAACTGGTTGTTGGCACGGACAAAGTTATGGTCGGGGTACTGACACTTCCAGTACTTGTCACCGCTGAGATAGTCCCAGAGGAAGCGTACGCATTGCATGTAGGGGAAGAGAGCGGTGGCATAGGGCAGGTCTTCTATTTCAGCGGGCAACAAGAAACTGCGTGCACTCTCCAGATAGCCTTGGGTGAATGCCTTGAAAATGTCCATGCGGAAGCCTACCTCACTCATGTCCGGACAGTCTTCTGCTGTACGGTTTGCTGCTGTGCGCAGGAAGTCTCCGTAGTCGGAGAAGATGAAGTTGGGCATTACAGTGTCAAGATCAATAACGCAGAGCACGTTGTCCTGCTTGTCGAACATCATGTTATTAACCTTCGTATCGCAGTGGCAGACGCGTTTGGGCAGCGTGCCTTTGCGTCCCATGCGTTCTGCCTTGCACATCGCCTCGGCACGCTTCTCTATCTCTGCCAGCATCTTTTGCACACGTTCCTCCTTGACACGTCCGGCAGGATCACTGCTCACGACTTCATGCAGTTGTAGCAGGCGGAACTCCATGTTGTGGAAGTCCTGAATTGTCTCACCCAGCTGTACAGGGATATCTGATAGCATTGCCTGGAAGTTGCCAAAGGCACGTCCGGCTGCGTGACTGCTCTCTGGGTTTACAGCTTGCTTGGTGACGGCATCGTCAATGAAGACCATCAGTCGCCAGTAGGATGTCGCTTCTTCCTGGGAAGAGTCAAGCTTAATATAAAGTTTATCGCTATTTTTCTCCGGGATGAATCGTAGGACTCGGCGGTCGATGTCAGTCGTACCCTGCTCTGTAAGTTTCTTTCTGATGTGGGAAGTGACGGCATCAATGTTGCGCATTACCATATCGACGTCGGGGAACACGATGTGGTTAATACGTTGCAGTACGTAGTCTGGTTTGTCCTGTTCGGTTGTCTTGACTTTGTAGGTGTCATTGATGAGGCCTTCGCCCAATGGCTTAATCTCGCTAATGGTTCCTTCGTGGGCAAAGCGTCCTACGATGTCGATAAGCTGTGTCTGTTGTATCATACTATAAGTGTTTTTGTACGGTTTGTTACGTTGAAATGATATGTTCCGTTTGCAAAGTTATAAAAAAGACATCTTTAAATCAAAATATAGTTGTGCAATTCATGGAATGTCGTATAAAAAACTTAATTTTGTAGCCACATACACAAAGAATTATACGTTATGAAGAGATTCCTTACCTTATTCTGCACGATTGTGCTTGCCGTTTTCAATATCCATGCCCAGACTGTGCAGGCTCCTACGACGCTCGAAGGCTGGGCGGAAAGGCTTGGAGCGTTTGGCAAGTCCATCCCCCAGGAGCAGGTCTTTGTTCACATGGACAACACCTGCTACTTCCTTGGCGATACTATTTACTATAAAGCATACGTGCGGCGTAGCGACACGGGTACGCCAAGTCGCATCAGTGGTGTCCTCTATGCCGAGCTACTGAATCAGGACGGTTTCCTCGTGGAGCGCCAGCAGTTGGAATTGCAAGGCGGACAGGTGCATGGCTCTTTTGTATTGCAGGATACGCTTTATGGCGGCTACTATGAGTTGCGGGCGTATACGCGCTGGCAGCTCAACTGGGGTGTTACGGAACATCCCCATAGTGTCTTTGCCGAACAGTGGTTCTACAACAAGCGTATGGCAAAGGAGTACTATCAGGATTACGAGAAGCTCTACAGTCGTGTCTTTCCCGTCTTTGATAAGCCGAAGGAGGCGGGCGATTTTGTCCACGAGATGACATTGCGTCCGTTGCGCCGGCGTTCGAAGGTCGACGAGACATCGTCCAAGCCTAAGCTGCTCCTCTTCCCTGAGGGTGGAAACCTTGTGGACGGTGTTGTCAACCGTGTTGCTTTCGAGGTAACGAGCAATGAAGGACTTCATCAGGATGGAAAGGTCACAGTGACTGACGCTTCGGGCAACGTCATTGCAGAGGCGGAGACAGAGCAGCGAGGCCGTGGTTCCTTCACTTTCACGCCTCAGGGTGGCAAGAAGTATACAGCGACCTTCAGCGGCAAGAAAGGAACTGTCCGTGAGAACTTGCCTGCTTCCGAAAAGGACGGATGTGCCGTGCAGGTAATAAACGAGGGCGGAGACTGGAGAGTCGATGTCAAGGCCGCTGGTGTTGCTGCCAGCGAGGAGCTGGGCATGACGGTAATGCACGATGGCGTGTTGCTCGACTTCCAAACCATTCCTGCAGGAGCCTCGGCAACCATTCCTCTTGACAATGATGATTTGCAGACTGGTGTCTGTCAGGTTACTATATATAATAATGCGGGACGCATCTATGCCGACCGTCTTTTCTTCTGTCGCAAGGAGGACTTCGTGCCTGCCAGCCTCCGTTTCAGCGGACTTTCCGATCAGCCTGCGGAGCCTTTTGCACCTGTCAGTCTTGCCGTAGAGGGCGGGAAGCCCGGTGCTACTGTCAGTGTGTCGGTATGCGACGCCACTCATTCCGAGTATCTGTACGACAATGGCAATATACTGACCGAGATGCTGCTTTCGAGCCAGATACGCGGTTTTGTGGAGAATCCTCGCTACTTTTTCGAGGAGGATGACGAGCAGCGTGCACGTGCCCTCGACCTTTTGCTCATGATACAGGGCTGGCGGCGCTTCAGTTGGCGCACGATGACGGAGCCTGGTGCTTTTGCACTCAACCATAAGCCTGAGCAGACTCCGCTCCTCGTAGGCGAGGTGAACAAATATATGGGCGAACAGCGGGAAACGATGTTTGCTAACGACATTGACTTTGTTCCAGTGAATGCTGGTTCCAGCCTGAGCCTGACGGATGGATCGCAGGCAGCAAGCAACAAGGATGGCAATATGACAAAAGAGGCGGCGGACGGCGGCAGCGTGACGGCAGCACGTGCCAATACCGAGACCACCGGACGCGAAGCCCTGACGGATGCACGTACTAATTCTGAGACTACCGGACGTGAATCCGGTGCCATATCTGATCGTCTTAGCCGTTTCGTGGAGAACCAGGGCGGTATAAAGAACGAGCTCCTGGTGCATGCAAGCTTCGTCAAGCCGGATGTAGACAATACGATCCATTCCACCGACGGTGAGATGATGACCGAAAGGCACATGTTCTCCATAGAGACGCCGCGCTTCTATGAGGGCTGTTACTTCCACCTTTCTGCCAGCGACAGTACCAAGTGGAAGAAAGGCAAGCCCCATGTGTGGCAGATGCCTTCCACAGACCGCAACGACAATCTCAACTATCCGGAGTTCTATGTTCGTTTGCAGCCTTATTTCCCTCGTTTTGTCAAGCCTTACGACTGGTATCAATGCCATCTTGCCGAGGCACCTAAAGGTTCTGTCATTGCTCCGGACTGGGTGATGGACGGCTCGCGCCTGCTTGATGAGGTCACCGTTGGTGTGAATCGTTCGCGCATGACGAAGTTCGATGCATCCAAGCCTGCCTATGTCATTGATGCCTACGATGCCTTCAATGCTGTCTGCGATGCAGGCTTCTGCCCGGGCATCTTCATCGGGCGCAACCGCTTTGCACGCGATGTGACGCGTACCTTCATCGGCGACATGAACATAGCTCGCGAGTATGACCTTGAACTGCGCATCGATGGCCAGAAGGAGGCTATGTTGACTACTCATCAACAAGCTCGCAGGGCGATCGGCTGGGGGCATGGCATGCCCCCAGCCACCCGCTTTATACCGGATACCGAGAAGGAGAAGTATAATTTCCTGAGTAATCTTGGGAAGGTTTACATATATACTGACTATAGTCCGCGCCGCGAGGGCAACTCATTTTACGATGGCGAGGATATACCGAGCGTCACTGTCGACCTCCGTCTCATCAATGCAGACGGTACGCAGCGCGATGCCTATCGTGACCGCCGCTATGTCTTGCCGGGCTACTCTGCGCCTGAGGATTTCTACCAGCCGGACTATAGCACTAAGCCTCTTCCCGAGGTGAAGGACTACCGCCGCACGCTCTACTGGAACCCTGATCTCAAGCTGGATCAGGAGGGCAAGGCAGAGTTCCGCTTCTATGGCAACGGTAAGCAGACGCACCTTGCAGTGACGGCAGAAGGCATGGCTTCCGACGGTACTCTCCTCACGGGCAAGAGCATGCCGGAGGACAGGTAAG
>JAFLUV010000012.1:0-15829 GCA_022508635.1 Prevotellaceae bacterium | reverse complement strand
GGCAATACTATGGAAGCCGTCGTGAAAATCTAAACATTGACATACGGGATGATACGGGAGGTGACATCGCTCGAGGCGCCCGGGCTGGAGGTCTATGCCAGCCTGACGGAGGCACAGTTGCGCAACAAACTCGAACCGGAGAAGGGGCTTTTCATTGCTGAAAGCCCGAAGGTGATCAGTGTGGCTTTGGATGCGGGGCTGGAGCCTGTGTCGTTGCTCTGCGAGCGCAGGCATATAGAGGGCGATGCACGCAGCATCATCCGGCGGTGTCCCGAGGGTATGCCTGTCTACACCGGGAGCCGTGACCTTCTGGCCCGCCTTACCGGCTACGCCCTGACGCGCGGTGTGCTCTGCGCCATGCGCCGCCCCGTGGCACTTGCACCCGAGGAGGTGTGCCGCGGGGCACGCCGCGTCGTTGTCCTGCATGGCGTGGTCGATACGACGAACGTCGGCGCCATATTCCGTTCGGCTGCGGCTTTGGGTGTGGATGCGGTGCTGATGACGCGCGATTCCTGTGACCCTCTCAACCGTCGTGCTGTGCGCGTTTCCATGGGAAGCGTCTTTCTTGTCCCTTGGACGTGGCTCGACGCGGATGGCGATTCTGGTGCGGGCAGTATACGGAAGCTGTGTGAGTTAGGCTTTACGACGGCGGCGATGGCGTTGCGCCACGACAATGTCTCCATAGACAGTCCGGTGCTGAAGTCCGCCCGCCGCCTTGCCCTTGTCATGGGGACTGAGGGCGATGGTCTGCCCGGGGCGGTCATAGATGCTGCGGACTTTGTGGTGAGGATTCCCATGCACCATGGGGTGGACAGCCTGAATGTGGGCAACGCTGCTGCCATTGCTTTCTGGGAGCTCTGCAGGAGGTGAGTTCCCCTCTACATGTCATACTTGAGGTTTTCCCATTCTGTTTCCTGGTCGAGCTGAGCCATGAAGTCGTCGAGCACGGCTTTGTCTATGTCGCCGAGCTCATACTCTTTGAGTGCGTCTTTCCGTATCTCTGCTATCCATGCCCTGCGTGCCTGGATGTAGTCTTGGTGTACTTGTGCTGCCGTCTCTTCGGTTATCTCGCTGATGCCGTAGTACTCACAGATGAGTCGGTAGCTCCATGCCCATCGGTACTCGGAGTAGTTGTCGTTGGCGCGGACGAACTCTTCCCGTATGTCGCGTATGCTGCCGAGCGTGCCGTCCTTGACGGCTTCTACGATGCGGATTTCCTCGCTTTGTGGTATGAGCAGGCCGCTGAGGTCGCTCCATTTGCCTGTGCCGACGGCGGACTTCGGGTGCTCGAGTCGGTGTCGCTTCATGACTGCGCCCATGTAGATGCGCAGGGCGATGTCGTAGTACTTAATGCCTTTCTTGAGCGATGAGTTCTTGATGACGTAGTCGTGGAAGTTGTAGGTTGCTACGTCTCCCGATACTTCGCGCAGTGCCTCGAGCGTGCGTTTTGCCACCATGATGCCGCCTACGGAGAAGGGGGAGAGCCAGTCGAAGTTGATGATGGAGTTCCTGCCGTGTGTCTTTTCCCGTTTGTCGCGCCTGGGCCACTTGCGGATGTCGCGGTAGAGTCCTACGGTGGTGAGGTTGCGTCCGGGCACGAGGTACATGTCGTCGCCGTAGGCGATGAGGTAGGAGAAGGGCAGCTTCCGTGTGTCGGGGTGGTGCATGAGTTTTCCGAAGCATACGCTGAAGGTGCCTATGCGTGCGGGCATGAGTATGTAGCTTCCGCTGGCGGTCTTGGTGCCTCGCTCCAGTATGCCCCAGTGCATCGGCCCCATCTTGTATGCGTGGTTGGAGAAGTTCGTGCCCGACCCGGCGTTGTAGAAGGAGAACATTCCGCCGATGAGGAGCGAGCTTTTGTGGTGCGAGGCGGAGAAGGGGCCGCAGAAGGCTGCGCAGGCTTCGCCGTTGCTCATGTAGCAGTTGGCGAAGAAGAGGCTGTTCTCTGCCGTGAATCCGTCGGTGATTTTGCAGGCTTCGCCTACGAAGCAGTTCTCCAGTTTTGCGGCGTTTGCTATGGTGGAGCCGTTGTAGATGACCGAGTTGATGCAGATGACTCCTACGCCGATGTTGACTGCCGCGCTGGGGATGCTCTTGAGCGTGCAGTCGCGGAGGCGGAGGGCTCCGTCTATGATGCAGCCGTCGCTGATGTGGCAGTTCGTGATTTCTTTGGTGGAGGTGATGCGCACGTCGTTGCCTATGGTGGTTATGCTCAGGCTGTGTTCCGAGATTTCTTTCGTGATGAGCCGTCGCACGGCGGCCGTGAATTCGCGGTCCTGCTCGTGCCTGACCATGAGGGATGCGAGCTGGGAGTTGAGTCCGTCGAATATCATTACGTTCCCGTCTCCCACTTCGTTGAGAACGGAGACGACGTGCCCTTCGCCGAAGGATGCGCCGGAGGTTGTGTTGATGCAGCCCACGTTTTCTATGAGGCAGTCGTTGCCGATGATGCAGTTTCGCAGTGTGGAGCGGCGTATGCCGCTGTGCTTGACGAAGCCGTCTACCTCGATTGTCTTGTGGAAGCTGCCCAGCGTGACCTCGCCGTAGAAGTCGGTCTGCAGGACGTGTCCGGGGCGGAAGTCGTCGGCCACCGTGATGTTTTCCCAGTTCTCTGCCGTGCAGCCTTGCTGCATGAGCATATTGATTTCGTCTGTGCTTAGCTTTCTCATATATATATATTATAGTTAGTGCTTTCGGGCAGCCGTTGGGGCATGCCTTCCTGTTTTCGGCTGCAAATGTAAGGAAAAATGCCGGGACTGCAAAACATTCTGCAAACAAATGTGCGAGGAACGACAAATCCGTGCCGACGGAAAGGCCGGAGAAGCTCTGCGCATGACAGGGGGAACTGCCTCCGCCTCCCCATGGAAACCGTGTCCGCTTCCCCGTAGGCTTCCCCGTGGGAGGAAAATGGCAAATATGTTTGGCAGTCCGCCACTTTCTTCGTATCTTTGCACTGTCGCACGGCGCGACATAGGTAGAAGAAAACCCTATAGGAAAAAACTTTCATACTATGTACTACGTAACAAAGCGCATGGAGATAGCCGCCTGCCACCGGCTGGAGTTGCCCTATCCCAGCAAGTGCAGCCGGCTGCACGGACACAACTGGATCATAACAGTCCACTGCAAGTCGGCCACCCTCAACGACGACGGAATGGTTGTCGACTTTACCAGAATCAAGCAAACTATAATGGAAAGGCTGGATCACGCCAACCTCAACGAAGTGCTTCCCTTCAACCCCACGGCCGAGAACATGGCACGATGGGTGTGCGAGCAGATACCGCACTGCTACCGCGTCGACGTGCAGGAGAGCGAGGGAAACACGGCAAGCTACCAGCGGGAGGAGGAATGAAGGTGCGCGTCAACGAGATATTCCCCTCGCTGCAGGGCGAAGGGCACTTCAGCGGCAAGCCCGCCGTCTTCCTGCGTCTCTCGGGCTGCAACCTCCGCTGCTACTTCTGCGACACGCTGCACGAGACCTACGAGGAGATGACTGAGGAGGAGATCGTCGCGGAAGCCCTCCGGCACCCGATGCGGCATATCGTCGTCACCGGAGGAGAGCCGGCCTTGCAGCTCACCGCGACGCTGGTCGACAAGCTCCACGCCGCAGGATTCTTCGTACAGGTGGAGACGAACGGCAGCCTTCCCCTCCCTCCGGGCATCGACTGGGTGACCTGCTCCCCGAAAACGCTTCCCGTACTCATCCCGCCCCGGTCCCCCGGGGAGCCTCTCCGCTTCGGCATGCCCTGCGGGGCCGTCGACGAGCTCAAGGTACTCTGCAAGGGCGTGGAGACCGACCTCACTCCCTACGAGAACATCCCCGCAAGGGAGTACCGCCTCCAGCCGCTCGACACGGGGGACAAGACACGGAACCGCACCATCCTCCGCCAGGCCATAGACCTCGTCATGCAGCATCCCCACTGGTCGCTCTCCCTCCAGACCCACAAGCTCATAGGGATCAGGTAGGCCGCTCCCGGCTGCCCGGGTATGCCAAGCCTGACAGCCCGGACATACAACTCCCGGCCGTTTCGGAATATAAAAAAAGAGGAGAACCTATTTGTTCTCCTCTTCAAGTGTATGGAACGAACTGCCGTCAAAGCAGTGCGTACAGATACGCTCCTTAGGCAGACCGATAGCCCTGACCAGCGTCTCGAGCTTGGAAAATCGCAGCGAGTCAAGGTTCAGCCGGCGCGCAATCTCATCCACCATGCGCTTGTATTCGGGACTGTCCGTGTGCGTGTACGCCTCCAGGTTTCTGCTGTCGTCGCCCTCGAAGTCCTTGATGATGCGGCGCGTGATGAGCTCCAGGTCACTCTTGCTCGCACTGTAGTTGACAAACGGACAGCTATAGACCAGCGGCGGACAGCCGATGCGCATGTGCACCTCCTTCGCACCCAGCTCATGCAGCACCTTCGTATTGTCCCTGAGCTGCGTGCCGCGCACGATGCTGTCGTCGCAGAAGAGGACGCGCTTGCCCTGGAGCATGTCCCTGTTCGCAATAAGCTTCATCTTCGCAACCAGATCGCGCGTCTCCTGATTGCTCGGAGTAAAGGAGCGCGGCCACGTCGGCGTATACTTGCACACGGCACGCATATAGGGGCAGCCGTGTCCGTGCGTGTAGCCGATGGCCATGCCCACGCCGCTGTCAGGTATGCCGCAGGCGCAGTCCACCTCCGTCTCGTCCTCCTCTCCCATGACACGGCCGCACTCGTTGCGCACCATCTCCGTGTTCCTCCCCTCATAGTTGCTGGTCGGAAACCCGTAGTAAACCCACAGGAACGAGCAGATCTGCATGTGCGGATTGGCATTCCGCAGCACCTCCATCTCCCCGGCACGGATACGGACGATCTCTCCCGGCCCGACGTAGTGCTTCGTCTCGTAGCCCAGGTTCGGAAACGCCGAAGTCTCGCTCGTCACGGCCATCGCGCCCTCCTTGCTTCCCACCACTATAGGCGTTCTGCCCCACGAGTCGCGTGCCGCAATGATGCCGTCCTCCGTAAGCAGCAGCATCGAGCACGAGCCCTTGATGTGCCTGAAGACAGTCTCTATGCCGTCCACAAAGTCCTTGCCCTTGATAATAAGAAGCGCGACAAGTTCCGTAGGGTTAATCTTGCCGCTGCTGAACTCGCTGAGGTGTCCGCCCTCGCTCAGCAGCTGCTGTGCCAGCTCCTCCTGGTTGTTGATCTTACCCACGGTAACCAGTGCGAACCGTCCCAGGTGACTGTTCATGAGCATAGGCTGAGCGTCAGTGTCACTGATGACGCCTATGCCCGAGTTGCCCTGAAACTTGTGCAACTCCGGCTCGAACCGCGTGCGGAAATAAGTACTTTCAAGATTGTGAATGCTGCGCAGGAACTCCCCCGCATCGCTCAGTGTGGCCATGCCGCCACGTTTCGTACCAAGGTGTGACTGATAGTCTGTGCCGTAGAAAAGGTCAGTAGCACACGGCCGTTGCTGTACTGTTCCGAAGAAACCACCCATTGTCTTTCTTGAGTTAAAAGTTGAGAGTTATGAGTTATGTGCCATGAGCCGGCGGCCGACAGTGTTTTTCAGGCCTTGGCTCAAAACGCATGCAAAAGTACGGTGTTTCGTGCTTTTCTGCAACTTTTCCCGTCCTTTTTTTGCGTAGCGTTACAAAAACGTTCCCATGCCTCGCGTTCCTTGCTCCTATTGCCCGGAACATACGTCGTAAGTAGCACCGATTATATATGAGTAGCACCAGTTATATAAAAAGGCGATGAACTCCCTGCACAGAAAGGACAATGAACTTCTAAACGGGAGGGACGATGAACTTTTACACGGAAGGGAGGATAAGTTTCAGGTCAAGCTGCTTCCTGTAGAGGTCGGCACGAGCCACCTGTACCTTCACGCTGTCGCCCAGGTTGTAGCAGTGGTGGTAACGGCGGCCTTTCAGGCAGTAGTTCTTCTCGTCGAACTCATAGTAGTCGCCCTCCAGGTCGCGCAGCGGTATCATGCCCTCGCACTTGTTCTCGTCTATTTCAACGTAGATGCCGAACTCCGTGACGCCGGAGATAGTACCTTGGAAAACCTCGCCAAGATGCTCGCTCATGAACTCCACCTGCTTGTATTTGATGCTGGCTCTTTCGGCCTGTGCCGCAGTCTGTTCCATGTCGCTGCAATGCTCGCAGTATTCCTCGTACTTGACTTGGCCCACGCTTCGTCCGCCCTCGGCATAGCGTGTGAGCAGGCGGTGCACCATGAGGTCGGGATAGCGGCGGATGGGCGATGTGAAGTGCGTGTAATAGTCAAACGCAAGCCCATAGTGCCCAATGTTGTACGTACTGTACTTGGCCTTCATCATAGCCCGGAGGGTTATCATCTCGATGACGTTTTGCTCGCGTTTGCCTTTGACGTTGTCGAGCAGGCGGTTCAGGTTACGGCTAATGTCCTGTCGGTCGCCGGTTGTCCTCAGTTTGTGTCCGAACTTTTTCACGAAATCGGCAAGGTGAAGGAGCTTTTCCGGGTCAGGATTATCATGTATGCGATAGGGTAGCACCTTCGGCTTCTGGTTCTTCGGGATGCGCCCGATGCTTTCTGCCACAGTGCGGTTGGCAAGTAGCATGAATTCCTCAATGAGCTTGTTGGCATCCTTTGCAACCTTAAAGTATACGCCTGTCGGGTGTCCGTCTGGCTCAATGTTGAAACGCACTTCGCAGCGGTCGAAGTCGATGGCACCGGCAGAAAAGCGTCTGGAACGCAGTTGTTTTGCCATGCGGTTCAGCAGTATCAGCTCATTGGCAAATTCCTCGGCGGGTCTTGCAGTCGTGCCTTCCGGCGAAGGCAGGGGAGCGGAGTCTCCAGGAGCTGTGTAGTCACTCTCGCTTGCCTCATGGTGGTCTTCCAGTACTTTTTGCACTTCCTCGTAGGTGAAGCGGCGGTTGCTTCGGGTGACGGTATGAGCCAGTTTCCAATGCTTCACTTCGGCTTTCTCGTTGAGGTGGAAGATGACGGAATAGGTCAGTTTGTCTTCGTCGGGACGGAGCGAACAGATGAAATTGCAGAGGCGTTCGGGGAGCATAGGCACCGTGCGGTCTACGAGGTAGATGCTTGTAGCACGCTTGTAGGCTTCTTTGTCGATGATGGAGCCTTCCGTGACGTAGTGGCTCACGTCAGCTATGTGTACGCCTACTTCCCAGAGTCCCTCCTTGACAGGACGTATGCTGAGGGCATCGTCAAAGTCCTTGGCATCGTAAGGGTCAATGGTGAAGGTTAGGACATCACGCATGTCGATGCGGCGTGCAATCTCTTCTTCTGTAATGTCCGGTGTGAATTTCTCGGCAGCTTTCTCCACGTTGGCGGGATAGGTGTAAGGCAGTCCGTACTCAGCCAATATAGCATGCATTTCGGCATTGTTTTCACCCGTTTTGCCCAATATGTCCACAACTTTTCCTATCGGGTTCTTTGCCCTTTCCGGCCACTCTACGATACGCACTATGGCTTTGTCGCCCGTCTTGCCCTTCTTGAGATTCTCCTTTGGAATGAAAATATCGTTGGCCAGTGTGCGATCCTCAGTGAGCAGATAGGCATATCCTTTCTGCACTTGCAGGGTTCCCACGAAAGTCTTGTCGCTACGCTTCAGTATATCAGTGATGGCAGCCTCGCGGACATGGTGCTTTCGGCGGGCAAGTAGAGTGGCCTGCACGGTATCACCGTCCATTGCATGCAGGCTGTTGCGCTCTGCCACCAGGATGGGTTCTCCACCGTCCTCTGGTTCAAAAATGTTCTTGCCGTTTGCCTTACGGCGGAAAGTGCCGGTCATCACCTGCATGGGACTGTTCAGCGAATAGCAGAAACGTGGCTGTTCTTTGATGAAGTCGTCCATAAGGAGATCTTGCAGTACGTCCATCAGCAACATCTTGGCAGGATTAGTGTTCAAGTGAAGCTGCTTGCAGAGAGCTTTCTGAGGGTAGACTATACCCGGGTTCTCCTGAAAGAACTCAATGACGGTACGTTCCAAATCATTCTTACGCAGCCCGCGGCTGCCGGTTTTTTTCTTTCCCATAGCTGATATGTTTTTCCGCAAAAATACAAAAATAATATGACATGCGAGGAGTTTCTACTAAGATATTCACAAATTTTATATTTTTGCAGACGAAGTCTGTGTGTTAGGGAAGGTCGACACACAACTCGAAAGTATTTGTGTCTGGAGAATAATTAAGAAAAATTATTTTACTCTTTGTCTTTCGCGCATTTCTTTGTATCTTTGCGGTCGAAAAACGCAATAGTTAAGAAACAAGTACGTCATGAAATATGCTTTAGTTACAGGTGGTTCGCGTGGACTTGGCCGTGCAATTTGCCTCAAATTAGCAGCCCAAGGGTTGCCCGTCATTATTAATTACCAAAGTAATTCTGCTGCTGCCGAGGCTGTTAAGGCTGAGATAGAGGCAGCAGGCGGAACGGCGGAGCTAATGCCTTTCAACGTGGCTCGGGAAGAAGAGGTGGATCATGCTTTTGAAGCTTGGACGGCAACTCATCCTGACGACTATATTGCTTATCTGGTAAACAATGCTGGCATCCGTAGGGACGGTATGATGTTCATGATGCCCACCGAAGACTGGCACGACGTTCTTCAGACGTCGCTTGACGGTTTCTACTATGTCACGCGACGCTGCCTGCCTGCCATGTTGCGCAAGAAGAATGGTGGTCGTGTCGTGAACATGACGTCACTCTCTGGCCTCAAAGGACTGCCTGGACAGACGAACTACAGTGCGGCGAAAGCAGCTCTCATCGGTGCCACTAAGGCATTGGCGCTTGAGACGGCAGCTCGCAACGTGACGGTCAATGCCGTCGCACCAGGATTCATCGAAACAGATATGACAAAGGATCTGCCTATTGACGAACTGAAACAGCAGATTCCTTTAGGACGTTTCGGCCGTCCTGAAGAGGTTGCCGAACTGGTTGGCTTCTTGCTTTCCGATGCAGCAGCCTACATCACAGGCGAAGTCATATCCATCAACGGTGGTCTCTATACGTAGAATGTTCACAGAAATCAATATCATCGATCTCTTGCCGCAGCGTCCGCCATTCGTGATGGTGGATCATCTGATTGGCTACGACGAGGCGCAAAGCAGTTGCGATTTGACGGTACGCTCCGATAACATCTTTTTTGAGGAGGGTTGCCTCGCAGCAGCCGGTCTCATAGAACATATAGCCCAAACCTGTGCGGCACGGCTTGGCTACTACAATCTATATGTCCTAAAGACGGGTGTTCGCCTTGGCTTCATCGGTGAGGTGAAGGATCTCGAAATTCTCCGCTTGCCTCGCGAGGGTGAAACGATAGAGACGACGATCACCGTTATGCAGGAAATATATGATGTTACCTTGGTCAATGCCGAAGTACGTGCAGGGCAGGAAGTGATAGCTACTACACGCTTGAAAATAGCGCAGGGTGAGGCCTCATTCTGAGCTCCTGCCTTTAATGAGGATGAAGAGACAACGCTCAGTATCCAACACTCAATATCTATTCCAGTAATGTCTAAAAAGGAGTTACGTTTCTCGCGAGAGTTTGAGGTTCGCTTCAGTGAGGTGGACTACATGGGAGTAGTCTGGCATGGATCCTATCCTCTCTATTTGGAGGATGCACGCGAAGGGTGGGGGCACCAGTTTGGTCTTTGCTACGACGACTATCTTTCGAACAAAGTCTATGCCCCCATCGTTGATATGAACATACGATACCATCGTCCCATCTTCTATGCTACGCGGCCGCGTATTGACATCACCTATCAGTATACACCAGCTGCCAAGGTTATCTTCGACTATGAAATACACGACACAGCCGACAATACTCTCCTCACCACAGCACGCACTGTGCAGGCTTTTACCGACCGGAACTATCAACTCATCCTTGAGAATCCTGAGTTCTATCTTCGCTGGAAACAGAAGCACAGGCTGGTGTAGTCCTCTTGATTAATTCTACTTGTATGATACTCAAAGACAGTTTATATACAATCGTGTCACAGCAGCAGGACGACTCCTCTGTTCTTTTTTGTGTGCGAATCCATCCCGAGTGGCCAATATATGAGGCACACTTCCCTCGTCATCCCATTACGCCTGGAGTCTGCATCATACAGATGGTTCAGGAATTGTTGCAAGAGTTGCAGTCTTCTGATCCACGTCTGCGTAGTGTAGAAAATCGTTTGCGTCTAATTCGGGCAAAACATGTGAAGTATGTCTCCATTATCTCTCCGGAGGAGGTTACTGAAATTTTTGTCACTTTCCTTAAAATAGATCCCCAGCCCGATGGCTGTGTTAAGGTGCAGGCAGAGGTGTCGAGTGGTGAAAAACTCTACACAAAACTCTCGGCGATTTTCTGCTAAATTCCATCAAGGCTTGTTCGAAAAGCCTATTGAGAAATACAAACAAGCCCCTTGCTGAAAAAGCAGGGGGCTGTTTGTGTTTCTGGGCAGAAACAGCCGTTATTGACGGACATAGAAATCAAGCTTAATCACAGCCGAAAATATCTCGTGTATAAACTTTGTCCTGCACGTCGTCAAGAACAGATTCGTAGCGGTTGGCAACGATAGCCTGTGACTGACGCTTAAAAGTTTCCAGATCATTTACCACGCGCGATCCGAAGAAACTCTCGCCATCCTGCAATGTTGGCTCATAGATGATGACTTCAGCACCTTTTGCCTTGATGCGCTTCATGATGCCTTGAATGGCAGACTGCCGGAAATTATCGCTGCCGGATTTCATTGTCAGGCGATAGACGCCAATGACGCAATGCTGTTCGCTCTGGCTGTCCCACTGGGCATTTTCTCCGTAATAACCTGCCATACGGAGCACGACGTCAGCGATGTAGTCCTTGCGTGTACGATTACTCTCCACGATGGCGGTCATCATTTGCTGCGGTACATCCTGATAATTGGCCAGCAGCTGTTTGGTATCTTTAGGCAGGCAGTAGCCGCCATAGCCAAACGATGGGTTGTTGTAGTGTGTACCGATACGGGGGTCAAGCCCCACGCCGCGTATGATGGCTTTCGGGTCAAGTCCTTTCACTTCTGCGTAGGTATCGAGTTCGTTGAAATAGCTGACGCGCAATGCCAGGTAGGTATTGGCAAAGAGTTTCACTGCTTCTGCCTCCTTCATGCCCATGAAGAGTGTCTCGATATCTTTCTTCTCTGCACCTTCTTGCAGAAGCTGCGCAAAGGTCTTGGCAAAAGCTTCGGCTTCAGGGTTGCCGATAGCAGTAATGGCAGCATTCTCTTCTGTGAAATTGCTGTCGCTTATCTTGATAATCTTCGGATAGCCGACAATGATACGCGAAGGATAAAGATTGTCATAGAGTGCTTTGCTCTCACGCAAGAACTCCGGTGAGAAGAGCAGGTTGAACTTTTTGCCTTTAAGCTCCGGTTTGTAGAGGAACTTGAGGGCGTACTTGGCATAGAGGTTTCGGCAGTATCCTACGGGAATGGTACTCTTGATGACCATCACTGCATCAGGGTTGACACTGATGACAAGGTCAATGACATCCTCTATATGATGCGTGTCAAAGAAATTCTTGACAGGGTCATAGTTCGTTGGTGCAGCAATGACTACAAAGTCTGCATCGCGGTAAGCCGATGCACCATCGAGCGTAGCTGTCAGTTTCAATTCTTTTTCTGCCAAATACTTTTCGATATATTCATCCTGTATGGGCGAGATGCGATTGTTGATTTTTTCCACCTTTTCGGGAATAACGTCCACAGCGGTAACCTGATGGTGCTGGCTGAGCAGTGTAGCTATCGACAGACCAACATATCCCGTGCCTGCTACAGCAATTTTGATGTCCTTAAAGTCTCTCATCATAAATCATTTGTTTCTATTTTGCGCAAAGATAGAAAAAAACTCTGGACTTTGAGCCTTGAACTCTGTTTTTTTTCGTATCTTTACACAAATTTTTGCACGATGAGTATCGCAGACATCATAAACAGCAATAAAAATACGGCCTTTTCCTTTGAGGTACTGCCTCCACTGAAAGGAACCGGCACGCAAGGACTTTACCATACGATTGAACGCCTGAACGAGTTCGCACCAAGCTATGTCAACATCACCACACATCGCAGTGAGTACGTCTATCACGACCTTGGAGGTGGACTCATGCAGCGTCAGTGCATACGTCGCAGGCCGGGCACTATTGCTATTGCCGCTGCTATACAGCAGCATTTCGGGCTTCATGTGGTGCCACACATTGTATGTAGTGGTAACTGCCGCGAGGACTTGGAGTATATGCTTCTTGACCTTCAGTTTTTGGGTGTGAGCGACCTTCTTGTCCTGCGTGGAGATAAGGCACGCGAGGACAATGCTTTCCTGCCTACTGCCGACGGACCGGTACATGCCACCGAACTCATAGAGCAGATAAATCGCTTCAATAGTGGGCAATTCTGGGACGGCACGGAGATACGCGTGCCGGGTACGCCTTTCCAATATGGTGTGGCATGCTACCCGGAGAAGCACGAGGAAGCTGCCAATATGGAAGCTGATCTTCAGGTTCTGCGCCGTAAGCAGGACATGGGGGCAAGCTATGCCGTGACACAACTTTTCTATGACAACGGGAAGTTTTTCCGTTTCGTGGAGTTAGCTCGTGAACATGGTATCACCATACCCATCATACCGGGTATCAAGCCACTTTCCAAACTTTCGCAGCTTAGCGTTGTTCCCAAGACTTTTCACTGCGACTTGCCTGATGACCTCTATCGTGAAGCAACGAAATGTACCACCGATGCGCAGTTGCAAAAGCTGGGCGTAGAGTGGAGTGTGACACAGTGTCACGAGCTCATGCAGCACGGTGTGCCTAGCATCCATTTCTACACCGTGAGCGCCGTGGACAGCATTGTCGAGATCGCCAAACAGATATACTGATATTTAAACCAATGACATTTCGTGACATCATAGGACAGGAGCAGGTGAAAGAACACCTGATGCGACTCCTTACGGAGAACAAGCTGCCGCATGCTATCATGCTGTGCGGTCCGAGAGGTGCTGGCAAGCTGCCCCTTGCGTTGGCCTTCGCACAGGCACTCCTCTGCCAGCATCCTGGTCAGGACGGTGCTTGTGAAAACTGTCCGGGATGCCGCATGTCATCGCTTTGGGCACATCCTGACCTTCACTTCACTTTCCCCGTTTGCAAGATAAAGAGTGGCGATCATCCCGTGTCAGACGATTTCCTACTGCAGTGGCGAGAACAGATTGATCGCACTCCATACTTTGATACGGAGGACTGGCTTGAAGACATCAAGGCTGAGAATCAGCAAATAACCATATATGTGCAGGAGAGCGACAGCCTACAAAGGAAGCTTGCACTCAAGTCGAGTCAGGGCGGGCGCAAGGTGGTAGTCATCTGGCTGCCAGAGCGTATGATGGAGCAGACGGCCAACAAATTACTCAAACTCATCGAGGAGCCGCCTCATGGCACTCACTTCCTGTTGGTAAGCCAAGAACCTGATATGGTGCTGGGCACCATACAAAGCCGGGTGCAACGCATCAACGTGCCGCCCCTGTCAGAGGATAGTATCAGGCAGGCTCTTTTGCAACGTCATGCCCTCTCTGCCGAGGATGCAAGCTTGCTGGCACATATCGCGCAAGGGAGCTATACTGCAGCTTTGAAACGCATGCAGAATGATACGGAACAAGCGTTTTTCTTTGACCTCTTCGTGCAGCTGATGCGCCACAGCTATGCCCGTCGCATCAAGGAGATGTATCGATGGTCACTCACAGCAGCTGAATTGGGCCGCGAGCGGCAGAAACGCATGCTTGAATATTTCCAAGGGCAGCTACGCGAGAATTTTATATATAATTTCCATCGTCCCGAACTCAATTACCTTGGGCACGAGGAAGAAAACTTCAGCATGCGCTTCGCGCCATTCATCAACGAACGCAACGTCGTCGACATTATGGACGAGCTGAGCAATGCCGAACGTGATATAACACAGAATGTTAGTGCACGTATGGTCTTTTTTGACCTTGCACTGAAAATGATAGTACTACTAAAGAATGGATAAAAAATACATCAGCGGTGACCGTGGGCACGGATTTTCTGCCCAAAGCGCCAATACTGGGCATTATGCTCAGCTCAATACCTACGACTACTTGGCCGACGTGCCTGGAAACAACGAGGCGACAGACCTCGTGGAAGTGCAGTTCAAGAACACACGTAAAGGTTACTATCACAATAGTGAAGGCCTACCTTTGAAGAAGGGCGACATTGTGGCTGTTGAGTCCAACCCTGGACACGACATTGGTGTGGTGTCTCTCACAGGCAAGCTCGTTCCGCTTCAGATGAAACACGCCAGTCTGAAGCCTGGCGAGGAGATACGCAAAATATACCGTTTGGCACGTCAGAATGACATGGAACGCTATGCTGAAGCTAAGGCCTGCGAGCACGATACCATGATACAAAGTCGGCAGATAGCCAAAGATCTCGGGCTGGATATGAAGATAGGCGACGTAGAATATCAGGGCGATGGTGGCAAGGCAATTTTCTACTACATTGC
Source organism: Prevotellaceae bacterium (assembly GCA_022508635.1). Lineage (GTDB taxonomy): Bacteria > Bacteroidota > Bacteroidia > Bacteroidales > Bacteroidaceae > Physcousia. The sequence continues at coordinate 1,340 of JAFLUV010000012.1, read as the reverse complement.
TGACGGGCGTGTAGACTTCCGTCAGCTTATCAAGGTATTGGCGGAGACCTTCCACGTGCGTATTGAGATGAAGCAGATAGGTGCCCGCCAAGAGGCTGGACGTATAGGCGGATTCGGTCCATGCGGTCGTGAGTTGTGCTGTGCGGGATGGCTCAAGAACTTCCAAAGCGTGGGTACGGGTGCGGCACGATTCCAGGATCTTAGCCTCAATCCGCAGAAGTTGGCAGGGCAGTGTGCCAAACTCAAGTGCTGCATGAATTACGAAGTCGATCAGTATGTCGAGGCTTCACGCAAGTTACCGCCACGCGATGTGATGCTCTACACGCAGGATGCCGACTACTATCACTTCAAGGCTGACACCCTGGCGGGGCTTGTCACTTATTCCACCGATAAGCACACACCATCTAACCTCGTCACCATCAGTGCCGAGCGGGCGCGTGCTATTATTGAGATGAACCAGCGTGGTGAGAAACCTGTTGAACTTGAGGAAGGCGGTCACAAGGAACCAGAACGTCCCGTAGACCTCGCCACACAGGAGGATCTCAACCGTTTTGACAAGAAGAAACGCAAGAAGAAAAACAAGAACAAAAGGAAAGACAACAATGTGGCAGCTTCAGCACAGAAACAAGGTATAGAAGAATGAACTTTGTCGTTGCACGAATGTCTGTAGTTTATGAATCGTGTGCTTTCTCTTTTCACGTTGTACCTGTTTCTTTTTACTGCTTGCACAGGCGATAAAACATGGCTGCATAGCTATAAACCGATGTCTGCTGACGGCTGGGATCGACGCGATACGATTTGTTTTCCCTTGCCTCAGGCTGAAGAGAACGTCAATGGCATACTTACCTTAGGCCTGCGTATAACGGCACCTGTCAGCACACAGAGTATTGTGCTTGCCGTGGAGCAAAGCCTTAATGCACCAGCGACCTATCGGTGCGATACTGTATGTTATCTGTTGACCGATGTCGAAGGCGATGCTTTGGGGCGGGGTGTCAACAGTATTCAGTATGAAACACAGCACCTTCCTTTCTGTCTTCGGAAGGGACAAAGTGGCGTAGTACGTATCCGTCACCTCATGACTAAGGAAATCGTTCCTGGCATCACTGAGCTCGGCATTAAAGTGAGTCGGTGAGCATGACACAAGTATATAGTTAGATATAAGCGAAAGCAATGATATAGAAACAGACATACAGCATCGTTCATTAATTACATTTTTCTTTACATTGTTTCTGTCAGGTACATAGGTTTCTATATTAGCGTGAGTTCGACGAATTTGCAAGAATGGTAAGTTGTTAATAATCTTATAGATGATATATATCTGCTGACATGATGTCCAGCAT
>JAFLUV010000119.1 GCA_022508635.1 Prevotellaceae bacterium | reverse complement strand
TTTGTCTTTTCCTAACGTGCAGGGGAAACGGTGAGCGTCACGCCAGACGTCTGCGACTGGAACTCCGGAGCATAGAGGCATGTAAGGCGCGACGGAGGCAGGAGATAGCTCCCGTCGCGACTCATGAGCCAGTCCTCTTCAATGACATAGGTGCCGCGCGGCAAGCTGTCCATGAAATAGTCGGTACCGGCATCGTGCATGGCTTGATAGTAGCCAAGGCCGTTTTGCCAATGGTATCCGGAAAGCTGCTGAGCAGGTTCGGCTGCCGCAGGACGCGGAGCCCGCAAGCAAACATATTCGTAGTCGCGGTCTGCCGTGATGACATAGCGGACGTGAATCCGGGACCCTGCCGTAAGGCTTTCTCCGGAAGAGGAAGGCAGCTCGCGACGAATGGTCATACCCTCGCGATGGCTCTCAGCTTCAGCAGCCGGCATCTGGTACCGGGCATAAACGGCACCCCATGAGAAGAGCCTTCCGCCATCCTTTTCCGATGAGGGAGAAACGCTTTGCTCTATGCGCAGCTCTTTCGCTTGCCTGATAGGCTCAATCTGCTCGCGAACATAGCCGGAGTATGGTCTTGAGACTTGCAGACTATGCACCTTGTTGTCATAGGTGAGTTTGCCACTCACCGTCCCTTCCTGGGATTGCGGCGTCTGCAAGAGCGCATAGATGGCGTCTGCCGACTGCACGGGGCGTTCCCATTCCTGTATCCGCTTCTGCAAGAGAAGCCATTCTGTCATTCCGGCAAGCAGCTCGGTTTCCTTCGGTTCGACGGTTTGTACGGCTTCCATCAAATTGACGTGCGTCTCAACCTTACGGTCGATGCTCACAAAAGAGCCGCCAGGATAGGCAAGATACATACCGTCGCTGTGGCGAAGCAGCTCATGAAGCCGGGGCATAAGAGCCTGCGCCTTCTTCTTCTCTCCAACCTTATTCAGTATGATAGCTGCAAGAGCACGTTCCTCGCGGTCAAGATCTTCTGCCTGTTTCTTCAGGAGCGACAAGAGGTAGTTCACATCATCGTCAGCACCTTCCCTATACATTATATATATATATAGGTAGCGGAGCTCAGGGAAAGACAGCCTGGGATTCTTCTCTTTACGCAGTTCCCCTACCCTTTTGTGCTGTTCCGTTTCAAGGAAAGAAAGTGCTCCGTCAAGCAATTGGCTTTCCGGTACGTCCCATCTTCCTCGGACAATGCCGATTCTTGTCAGCAGCATGGCGACTTCACTCGTCATCCAGACATTTCCATTCATACCGGGGAACCAGCTAAAGGAGCCGTCGGAATGCTGACGGGAAGAAAGCGTTGCGAGCATCCTCATTCTACGCTCTTCCTGTTCCATCTCAGAGAAGACCGTCGCCAAGCGTTGTCTGCTGGCCTTCTGCTGCTTTGCCTCCATTACCCAAGGTGTCTCGTTGAGCACGATGTCTGCCAGTTCTTGGTTCTTGATGAGCGGACTTTCCATAGTCTGTGTGCTCTCTTCCCTACCCCAGGCCTCAATGGTCTCACGCACTTTCGGGTATTTATGGGCAATGATATGGGCAATGCTGCCACCATAGTAGGCCGAAGCAACGGAAAGGACATCGTTGCAGACAGGAGCCGTCAGCGAAGGCAAAGCCTGAAGAGCAAGGTAAACAGGCTCAGAAACATGTTCAATGGTCAGAGCCTTGTTCGTCACTTTCGGATTTTCATTTGCAAAGAGTCTGGAGAGATCCATTGTGAACGTCGTATCGCCACGAAGCATGTAGGTCTTGGTCTCTGTAACGTTCTGCATATCGGAAAGGACTGGCAGGTAGCGCACTTCGCCGTCGCTTCCGTCTTTGCCTTTGGCTGTCCATTGAACTGCAAGAACCGGATGGTCGATGCTTGCTTTGAAAGAGGCTTGACAGACTGCTTCCTTGCCCGGCTCAAGGTCAAAGCTGAACTTCACCTGTTTAAGCTGCCTGTTGTCTTCTGCATCAAAGATATCAAGGACGGCTTCACCAGTCTGACGCTTCTCTGAAGCATTGCGGACGGAAGCAACCAAGATTGCTTCGTCACCGTTCCGAAGGAAACGCGGCAAGTTAAGCTCTGCCATCAGTTCTTTCTTTGCAATGATTGTCTCTTCCCACGCGGTTGTCATCATGTCTTTTGTGTGAGCCAGACCGTGCAGATGCCAAGAAGTGAGTCCTTCCGGCAGGGTGAAGTCGATAGAAGTCTGCCCGTTGCTGTCGGTACGAAGCTGGGGATAGAAGAAGGCAAGTTCGGAGAGATTGGAGCGGATGTAAGGTACGGGAGTCTCCGTTTCTTCCTCGATTGCTTCCGCGTCATCGTATGTTCCGCCTGTTTCCTGTACGGAAGCTGTACTTTGTGCGGACTCTACCGTTGTTGCATCGAGTGCGGCCATTTGGGCAGCCATCTTTGGTTTGGCCGTATTGATTCCACGGGTGAAGGGCGTACCTTGGAAGTACTTTTCGTTCCACCTTGAGAAATCATAGGCTTTGACTGCCAAGAAATGCAAGGGCAGATTAAGCATGAGGTGGCGGAATTGTTCAAAGCCGGGATAGGCTCTTGCATAAAGGGCGGGCTGACGGTTGCAGGCATGGCTGACGGCTATGTTCATTCCATAGGAGGCCAATGCGTCGAGGGATGCATCGTACATTCCTACAATGACGTTTGCCGATGCGGGCTGTCCGTCGGGACGCATCAAGGTGAGTCGCCAGCTTTCGTTTTGTCCGGGCTGCAGGTGATTGCGGAAGGTGTCCCAATGCATGCGGAGGCGTGTGTCGGGCTGTTCTAATTTGAAGTCGATGGTTTTCTGCTGGAAGCGGCCTTCGTGCATGAGCATGAGGGTGACGCTGAGATGATGTTGGATCAGTTTTTTGTTCTTGTAGGGGATGCTGAACATTATGGCTTGGTCGGAGAGATGAAGTATGGTGTCACAGAGTATTCCGTTCTCGCCTGCCATAATACAGTAGATCCAGGCTTCTGACAGGGTTGTGCCGACTTGGAATGTGGCTGGTCTGGTGTCAGAGATTGTATCACATGGGGTGTAGATCCAAAGTTCGTGCTCGCCTTGCAGGCGTTTGTCAGTGATGGAGAATGTAGTGAAGGTGGCTTTGAAGGAGGCAGTGTCGCCATTCACATTGGCTTTTGCCAGAAGTTCGTATTGACCGGATGGAAGGTCTTTAAGCTCTGGCGGGATGGTGTCTTTGCCTGAAGGAAGGATGAAATTCCGGACTTCCTTGCCGTTTTGTGTGAGCATGCAGAGAATGTCGCCCTGAAGAGTTTTGTCGTTGCTGGCGTAAAGGTCGAATCGCCATGGCTGGAGGGATTCACGACATTCCTGAGCGGGAAGGCTGGCTGTCATGCGAAGGGGCGTGCTGCATAGGGAGAGTGTGGTGCTGCCTTGCCGAATCTCTCCTTCGCGGCTTAGTACGTCAATGTTGAGTTGCAGGCGTTGTCCGAAGCGAAGCTGTTCTTTGGTGAGGACGGCGGAAACGGGAATGCGGATGCTGAATCTGCCCTCTTCGTCGGTATAGAGGGTATCGATGCCGTGGGATATGCCTAAGTTGATGTCCGGAACAACGGGCATGTGCCTCCAGCTCTGCCATTTGTAGGTGCCAGTGACGCGTGCTGCGGCAACGGGCCATCCGTTTAGGGTGCAGGCACGTCCCGTGATAGTGATGCTGTCGGTGTGCAGTGTGACAGCAGATGTGTGTGGATCGTCCATCTCTACTTCGAAGGTAGGGCGGCGGTATTCTTCGACAAGTATGCCGTGATAGTGTGTACCAATGCGGAGGCTATAGCGGCCGGGCAGTCCAGACTGCGGCAAGCAGAGGCTGTCGCTAAAAGTTCCGAAGTCGTCAGTTCTGAGGTTGTGCGTTACGACTTCCTGACCGTTTGGGTCGCGCAAGGTTAGTGTGAACCTTGCTCCTGTCTGGGTTCTTGGCGATTGTTCGTGGCTCTGTGTGTAGGCGATGCCGCTGACGTAGACGGTCTGTCCGGGACGATAGATGCTACGGTCGGTATAGATGCGGAGTTGTTGCGAGGGTTTTTCGTCGTTTTCCGTGCGGTAGTACGTGCCGAGGTTTTCGCGACCGAAGGCTTGGTCTTGGCCTCGTGTGAGCTCGACGTAGTACTGTTTCATGTTTTCGAGACGGACCCGAACGATGCCTCTTTCGTCAGTGAGGTGCTCCTCTGCTTGGACGTAAGCCTGACGCTCCTTGCGGAAAAGGCGGACTTTTACGCTCTGTTGCGGTTGTCCGCTCATGGCGTCAGTGACCATTATGCGTTGCAGTCCGTCGGGTTCTGTAGTGGTGATGCAGGCGAGAGCCGTGATGTTGACGAGGTGTATCTGGGGTTGTGGGGTTTGTTCCAATTTCTCGCGCGTGGTGCCGTCCAAGACGAGAGCGTAGCGTCCGAACCGGGGTGTGTGCCACTGCAGGGTGTCGTACCTTGTCTCACGTACACCGACGGCGGACATGTCAAGGTGAATCGTCTCGAGGATTGTGCCGTGACGGCGCACTTGTTCCAGTCTGGTACCAGCCTTTTCATCGTTGCTGAAGCTGAAGTCCATGGGAAGCTGCCAAACGGTGAGGCTTCCTGTCTGCATGTTTTTGAGCTGAAGAGGAATGCCGTAAGTGGTGCCAGGATAGTAGGAGTCGTGAAAGCTGCCTGAGAGTACGGGGTGGTGCAGGGAACGGAGCAGGTTCTGCAGTGCATTGGCATGAGGACTCCGGGGATAGCGTGCGAGGCCTGCCCGGAGGATGTCTTCCTGCTCTTCGTTTTTTTTACCGGGAAGCAGGGCGAGTCGCAGGTAGACCTGGGCACAGGCTTCGAGGGTGGCGTGCTCGTCACGGAGGCGAAGAAGGTCATCTTCGGTGCAAAGCGTGCCGACATCGTCCAAGGAGTCGAGCTGGAGCTGGAGCACGGCTTCGGGGAGATGATGGCGGCGATAGAGGCTGATGATTTCGGTGTAGCCAGGGACGGCATGGGCTGCTCTCTGTGCGGGCGTGAGGTCTTGCCGGGCTGAATGCCAGACGAGGTGGAGGAGATCGCCCGCGAAGACGGCATCGTCTTTGCCTTGCGTGACAAGGGGCTTTGCAATGGCAGCACTGACGGAATGCAGTGCCTCGGGATCACGCAGTGCTGCGGCATAGAGCTCAGCTGCTTGTGCGTAGTACTCTTCTCTGCTCCATTCGCGGATGCTGTCGGGGGAGCTTGGGGTATCTCTGCGGACGGTTTGTGCACGCCACGCGTTGAGCGTGAGCAGATGCGCCAAGGCGGCCTGGCGGAGGGATCGGGCTACAGGGTTCTGCTCTGCCTGTATTTCGGCTTTGAGAATAAGGCAGTGGTAGTAGAAGCTGTCGGGCGTGATATCCTGGCTTGTGCAGTTGTCGGCGAGGACTTGTGCGAGGTGGCGTGCTGCCTTTTGCAGCGCGGCCTGTTCCTTTGTGCGGGACGCGGCCAAGGCTGCGAGGCAGAGACATGTGAGGAGGATCAGGATGAGGGGTTTCTTCATCTGGCCGGAGTATCAAGAAGTTAGAATGATACGGTAGGATTTATGCAGCGGACGAGGCGAGTTTGTCAAAAGGCTTCGAGGAGTTCGCGCAGGAAGATCCAGAACTGCTTTACGCTGGGAATGTTACAGCGTTCGTCGGGTGTGTGTGGGCTACGTAGTGTGGGGCCGAGACTTACGAGATCCATGTTGGGATAGACCTTACCGATGAGACTGCATTCGAGGCCTGCGTGGCAGACTTGTACCTTTGCCTCTTCACCGAAAAGCCTTCGATAGACGTCTGTCATCTTGGCAGTGACGGGACTTTCCAAGTTAGGCTGCCAGGCTGGATAGTACCCACTTTCGACGACTTTCATGCCTGCCATGGTGAAACAGCTTTCATGCATTTCAACCATCTGCCGAAGCATGAGTTCGTTGCTTGAGCGGGCAAGGATGAGGATCTCTGCGCTGTTTTCGTTAATGTTGACGATGCCGAGGTTGCTGCTTGTCTCGACTACGGAGGGAATGTCCGGGATGTTACGGAACACACCGTCGTGACATGTAATGATGGCATTGAGGAGGTTGTCCTGTACCTTTGCGGGAACCTGCCTTTCGGGCAAGGGTACTTGCTCGATGGTGACGGTTATGTTGTCCTCTATGCCGCGGTAGATGTCGGCGAACTCTTCCTGTAGGGTGCGCGTGAGGAGTTCAGTGCTTGCATAGCAGTCTAAGGGGATGCTGAGGACGACTTCCGCAGTGCGTGGGATGGCGTTGCGCATGTTGCCGCCCTGCCATGTGCAGATGCGTGCACCGTGTTCCATGGCACACAGGTTCACGATGTGTGCCATGAGCTTGTTGGCATTGGCGCGTCCCTGGTTTATTTCCAAACCGCTGTGACCGCCTCTTAGACCCTTGACGGTGATGCGCACTGCTATGTCGTCCTCGGGCTTTGCGGATCTGTACTTCATCGATGCGCTAATGTTGATGCCTCCTGCCGAACCAATGACGAACTCTCCCATGGTCTCGTTGTCGATGTTGAGCAGTATGCTTCCGGTCAGGGTGTTGGGCGAGAGGTGGCTGACGCCGTACATGCAGGTCTCCTCGTCTGCGGTGAAGAGGGCTTCTATACGCCCGTGCCTGATGTCATTGCTTTCGAGAACAGCCATGATTGCTGCTACGCCTATGCCGTCGTCGCTGCCAAGGGTGGTGCCTTTTGCTTTCACCCAGTCGCCGTCGATGTAGGCCTCTATGGCGTCGGTCTCGAAATCGTGCCTGCTCTCGTCGGTCTTCTGTGGCACCATGTCCATGTGAGCCTGGAGGACGATACAGGGTGCGTCTTCGCGTCCTGCCGTTGCGGGCTTACGCATGATGATGTTCTTTGCCCTGTCTTTCCGTGCTTCGATGCCGTGCTTCTCTGCCCAGTCGAGCAGGAACTGCTGTATTTGCTGGAGGTGTCCGCTGGGGCGCGGGACTTGAGTGAGCAGATAGAAATTTTTCCAAACGATTTTTGGGTCGAGGTTTTTGATTTGGGTTATCATAGTTCTTTTGGTTTTGATGTTTCTTGGTTTGTACTTTGACGGACGAAGCCTTGTGCCGGAGCTACGGGGGCTTTGTGCCTGATTATTTGGGATTTTCCCTGCAAAAATACGTTTTTTTTGCACGTCATGCAAGGGACGGCGAGGATTTTTTTCCTTTCTTGCCTGTGTAGTACGTAGAGTCTCTGTAGAGAGGCAGCAGCCCTGTGCATGTGGAAACAATAGCACAATTAACCAACCGCACTTACGGCATATTCTCCGACTAAAAAACAAACTGGAGAGACTGCCCGTA
>JAFLUV010000118.1 GCA_022508635.1 Prevotellaceae bacterium | reverse complement strand
GTTAAATGAACCATAGCTCCATCTGTTCACGAGAAATTCGTCGAACTCACGTTATTTTACAAGAAATGCCACGATATATTGCAATATTTTTATTTACAACAAGTTGGCAAAACACACGAGATTCCTATATATACTTCATCATTTGACTTTCTGCTCTTTCGCGCGATTCTCAGTGCGTTTACGAAATACATAATGTAAGCAAAATCACACTTTTTCTTTCTTTTGTCAATATGCCGCAAGTATTCTTCACCTACGGGAAATGCATGCGGAAATTTGGCATTTCGCGCGTTTCTTTGTAACTTTGCAGCCAAAAAAGACAGGCACCCCCTATCAACTCCATCCGCATGAACTACCACGGCATTCTCCTCGGTCTGGCCACCTTCCTGCTCATCGGCCTTTTCCATCCCCTCGTCATCAAGGGAGAGTACCACTTCGGCACAAAGTGCTGGCCCCTGTTCCTGCTGACAGGTGTGGCAGGAAGCATAGGGTCGCTCCTCGTCGAGAGCACAGACCTCTCCGTCCTTCTCGGCGTATTCAGCTTCTCCTGTTTCTGGTCCATCCTTGAGCTCTTCCAACAGCGCGAACGCGTCCGCAAAGGATGGTTTCCCGACAATCCGCAAAGAAAACGAAAGAACCCCTCCCAAAAAACGACGGACACCCCAAGATGAACACTCCGAGAACAGTACTCACTATAGCTGGAAGCGACAGCGGAGGCGGTGCCGGCATACAAGCCGACATCAAGACCATCTCCGCAATGGGTTGCTACGCAACGTCCGCCATCACCGCCATCACCGTGCAGAACACGCTTGGCGTACAAGCAGTACACCTTGTCCCTCCCGACATCGTCCGCAAGCAGATAGAGGCAGTGCTCAGCGACATCGGTGCGGATGCAGTGAAAACAGGCATGCTCGGTTCGGCAGAAGCAGTCAGGGAAGTCGGCATCGCACTACGCAACCATCGCGTACAGACACTGGTGCTCGACCCACTGATGTACTCCACCAGCGGACATCCCCTTACAGACCAAAATGCAATAGATGCAATATGCACCCACCTCATCCCGCTTGCCACCCTCATCACGCCCAACATACCCGAGGCCGAGATATTGCTTGACGGCACAAAGCTCACCGCACAGAGCGATCTCCCCGAGGCAGCACGGCAACTCGCAAGCAAGTACGGCGTCTCCGTACTCATCAAGGCAGGCCACCTCCCGAACCCCACACTCACCGACTACCTATACGACATCACCGCCCGAGAAACCGTCCCATTGCCATCGCAAAGAGTCGACACCCGAAACACACATGGCACAGGATGTACTCTCGCTTCAGCCATAGCCGCCGCACTCGCTAAAGGAGAAACACTTACACATGCCGTACAGAGTGCAAAGAAATACTTGGCAGCAGCCATCAATGCTGGTGCAGAACTAAACATCGGACACGGACACGGTCCCGTCTGTCATTTTTACGAACTATGCAAGTAATCGTCAACAACAAGCCCCACCACACCCAAGCAGCCACACTGCACCATCTCGCCTGCGAGCTCGCCCTTCCTCCTACAGGCATCGCCGCAGCCATAGGCAACAGCATCGTCCCCCGAACACAATGGGCAGAGACACCACTTGAAGAAAACATGAACATAACCATCATAAAAGCCGTATGCGGAGGATGATGCAGCTGCAATTCATATCTCATCAAACCGAACGGTACACATACCTCGACGGCATACGCCTCGCACTCGACGGTGGCATACGCTGGATACAGCTCCGCATGAAAGAAGCATCCACCGAAGAAATTCTTCGCACAGGAGCCGAGACAAGGAAACTATGCGACAGCTACGATGCAGTTTTCATCATTGACGACCACGCAGAGCTCGTCCACGAGTTGGGAGCCGACGGCGTACACCTCGGCAAAAACGATATGCCCATAGCTGATGCACGGCAACTCCTCGGACAGGACGTCATCATAGGCGGCACGGCAAATACTTTCGAAGACATAAGACATCACCACGACGCTACCGCAAACTACATAGGATGCGGCCCGTACCGCTTCACTACGACTAAGAAAAATCTCTCCCCCACCCTCGGCATCGATGGCTACCGCTGCCTCATGCAGCAAGCCAGAGACGCAGGAATCAACACCCCCGTCATAGCCATCGGCGGCATCACCGCCCACGACATACCCGCCATCATCCGCACAGGTATCGCAGGCATCGCGCTCTCCTCAGCCATACTCCGCGCAGAGCACCCCCAGACAGAAATCAGAAACATCATTCACACAATAAACGCCACACAATGAAACTCACTATAGCCGGACGCGAATTCAACTCACGCCTCTTCCTGGGCACAGGAAAGTTCAGCAATAACCACCTCATGGCCGCCGCCATCGCAGCATCAGGAACCGAAATGGTCACCGTAGCAATGAAGCGCATCGACCTCAATGACACCGAAGACGACCTCCTCACTCATATCACACAAAACCCAAACATACAGCTCCTGCCCAACACAAGCGGCGTACGCAATGCCCAGGAAGCCGTCTTCGCCGCCCAGATGGCTCGCGAAGCCTTCGGCACAAACTGGCTGAAGCTTGAGATACACCCCGACCCACGCTACTTGCTCCCCGACTCCGTTGAAACCCTAAAGGCAACCGAAGCACTCGTAAAGCTTGGCTTCGTTGTACTGCCGTACTGCCAAGCAGACCCCACACTTTGCAAGCACCTCGAAGAAGCCGGCGCCGCCACCGTCATGCCCTTGGCTGCACCCATCGGCACGAACAAAGGACTCCGCATGAAAGACTTCCTCCAAATCATCATTGAGCAAGCCACCGTCCCCGTAGTAATCGACGCCGGAATCGGTGCACCAAGCCACGCCGCAGAAGCAATGGAGATGGGAGCCGATTGCTGTCTTGTCAACACGGCCATCGCAGTAGCAGGCGACCCCGTCCGAATGGCCGACGCATTTCGTCAGGCAGTCATCGCCGGAAGAACAGCCTACGAGGCAGGACTTGGTGCAGTCAGCGAAACCGCAGAAGCAAGTTCGCCCCTCACAGCCTTCCTGAACGCATAGCAACGCACCGCATACTCATTATCATATATTATATAGTCACTACCAATGCCACAAGACAACCAAGCATACGCCAAGCGCGAGAAAGCCTACATAGCGGGGAAACTCTTTCCCGACATCAAGGTGGGAATGACAAAGGTAAACCTCACGCCCACCGTAACAAAAGACGAGCACGGCATACCGCATACCGAACCAAACTCTCCTGTCTACATCTACGACACAAGCGGCCCCTACACCGACCCCTCCGTACAAATCGACCTGAAGAAAGGCCTTCCACGCATGCGCGAACAATGGATCCTTGACCGACACGATACAGAGCAGCTCGCCGAAATAAGCAGTGAGTACGGCAGACAACGCCTTGCCGACCATTCACTCGATGCACTCCGTTTCGAGCACATCCGTTTGCCAAGAAAAGCCACCAAAGGCAAATCCATTACACAGATGGCATACGCTAAAGCCGGCATCATCACACCCGAGATGGAATATGTATCCATCCGCGAGAACATGAACTGCAAAGAAATGGGCATTGATAGCTACATCACCCCTGAATTCGTCCGCAACGAAATAGCACAAGGCCGCGCAGTGTTGCCCGCAAATATCAACCACCCCGAAAGCGAACCCATGATCATCGGGCGCAACTTCCTCGTAAAAATCAACACAAACATCGGCAACTCCGCCACCACTTCCAGTATCGAGGAAGAGGTAGACAAGGCAGTGTGGTCGTGCAAATGGGGCGGCGATACCCTCATGGACCTGTCGACTGGCGACAACATCCACGAAACACGCGAGTGGATTATCCGCAACTGTCCCGTACCAGTCGGTACAGTCCCCATCTATCAAGCACTTGAAAAAGTAGATGGTCGTATAGAAAACCTCTCTTGGGAAGTCTATCGCGACACGCTCATCGAACAATGTGAACAGGGCGTTGACTACTTTACCATTCACGCAGGTATACGACGTCACAACGTACATTTAGCCGACTCTCGCCTCTGCGGCATCGTATCGCGCGGCGGATCTATCATAAGCAAATGGTGTCTGCTGCATGACCGCGAGTCATTCCTCTACGAACATTTCGACGACATCTGCGACATCGTGGCTGCATACGACGTAGCCCTCTCCCTGGGCGACGGCTTAAGACCCGGCTGCATTGCAGACGCAAACGATGCAGCACAATTCGCAGAACTGGACACAATGGGCGAACTTGTTACACGAGCCTGGGCAAAGAACGTGCAAGCATTTATCGAAGGCCCCGGACACGTTCCTATGCACAAGATACGCGAGAACATGGAGCGTCAGCTTACACACTGCCACGAAGCGCCCTTCTATACACTTGGCCCCATCGTAACGGACATTGCGCCCGGCTATGACCACATCACAAGTGCCATCGGCGGAGCACAGATCGCATGGCTCGGCACAGCAATGCTTTGCTATGTCACGCCCAAAGAACACCTTGCCCTGCCCAACAGAGAAGATGTACGTACTGGTGTCGTGACGTACAAGATTGCAGCACATGCCGCCGACCTTGCCAAAGGACATCCCGGTGCAATGATACGCGACAATGCACTTTCCAAGGCACGCTTCGAGTTCCGTTGGCGTGACCAGTTCCATCTTTCGCTCGACCCCGAACGTTCGCAGCAATACTACGAAGAGGCAGGCCACACGGACAACGAGTACTGTACGATGTGCGGACCGAACTTCTGTGCTGCAAAGTTGACGCACGAACTGAGGAAGCTGAAGTAAGCGATGGACTTAAAGCGCTATAACCGCCACCTTATCTTGGAGGGCTTTGGCCGAGAGGGGCAGGAACGCCTCCTGAATTCACGCGTCTTGCTTGTAGGCGCAGGCGGACTGGGAAGTCCAGTGGCACTTTATTTGGCAGCAGCCGGAGTGGGCACACTTGGCATCATTGACGGAGACAACGTTAGCCTCACTAACCTGCAACGGCAAGTATTGCACACGACTCACGACATTGGCCGTCCGAAAGTGGACACGGCAACAGAGCACATCCAAAGTCTCAACCCAGATGTCAAAGTAGAAAAACACCCGTTCTTCCTAAGTGAAGACAATGCAAAGCAACTTATCGAAGGATATGATTTCATAATCGACGGCAGCGACAACTTCTCAACAAAATACCTCGTAAACGATGCATGCGTCATGCTCGGAAAAGCCTGTTCCATTGGCGGAATAAGCCGTTACTCAGGACAGCTCATAACCCACGTACCCGGTACGGCCTGCTATCGCTGCCTATTCCCGGAACCGCCTGCCATGAATAATGTTGAGACGTGTGCCAGAGTAGGCGTTCTGGGTAGCATTGCCGGCATGTTGGGTACAATACAAGCCACGGAATGCATCAAGTATCTTGCCAAGGTCGGCAACCTGCTCACAGACAGCCTGCTCACATTCGACGCACTGACAATGGAATGGAACCGCATCCGCTTCCCCAAGAACGAAGCCTGCCCGCTCTGTGGCAACAAGCCGACAATAACCGAGCTGAAGGAATATGCCTTCCAGCCATGCAGCAAAAAGAAAGAATAGCCATGTTTTCAGATGAACTAAGAAATATAGACTGGGAAGAGACAACGAAGTGCATTGCCCAAAAGACCGACACAGACGTGCGCCGCGCCTTGTCGAAAACTCACTTGGACATAGACGACTTCATGGCTCTGCTCTCCCCTGCCGCAGAGCCGCACCTCGAGACGATGGCACGACTTGCACAGCACTATACAGAAAAGCGTTTCGGCCGCACAATGTCGATGTTCATTCCACTCTACATCTCCAATGCCTGCACGAACTCATGCGTCTATTGCGGCTTCCACCGCGAGAACCCGATGCCCCGCACCACCCTCAGCCTCAAACAGGTTGAGGACGAATATCGTGCCATCAAGCGATTGGCACCCTTCGAGAACATCCTGATCGTCACAGGCGAACATCCCGTAAAGGCAGGCATTCCCTATCTTACGAAAGCTATTGACATAGCAAAGCGCTATTTCTCGAACATCAAGATAGAGGTAATGCCGCTCACGGCAGAGGAGTACAAAGAGCTGACGCAACACGGGCTGAACGGTGTCATCTGTTTCCAGGAAACCTACCACAGCGACAACTACAAGCTCTATCATCCACGCGGTATGAAGTCGAAGTTCGAGTGGCGATGCAATGCCTTCGACCGTATGGGACAGGCTGGCGTACACTCCATCGGCATGGGCGTCCTCATCGGGCTGGAGAAAGAATGGCGCACGGACGTCACAATGATGGCATACCATCTGCGCTACCTGCAAAAGCACTACTGGCGCACAAAGTATAGCGTGAACTTCCCGCGCATGCGGCCTGCCCTGAATGAAGGATTCCAGCCGAACTGCATCATGAGCGACCGCGAACTGGCACAAGCCACCTTCGCCATGCGCATCTTCGACCACGACGTAGACATCTCCTACTCCACCCGTGAGCCTGCCTACATACGCGACAACATGTGCATGCTGGGCGTTACCACGATGTCTGCGGGCTCGAAAGTCAATCCCGGAGGCTACCATACTTACCCGCAGGCTTTGGAGCAGTTCAGCGTTTCGGACGAACGGACGGCAGAGGAAATAGGACAGCGCCTCAAGCAACTCGGACGCGAACCCGTGTGGAAAGACTGGGATGCCTCGTTCGACTTCGTTCCCACTGCCTCCTCGTCCTTTAGCCCAAGCATAGACAAGACCAGGAAATGACGGTATCAGCAACACCATTCTGTTCCCAGAGCCCGGTGAGCGTCATCCTCATCACCATGCCCGATGCTTTTCCCGGCGAGACGGACATTTGCAACCGATTGCTTGCCGACGGACTCGGACGGTTGCACTTGCGCAAGCCTGATGCTTCGCTGGAGGAGACGGCACGCTGGTTAGAGCAGATAGAGCCGCAGTATCGCCGGCGCATCGTCGTACATGACCACCACGACCTTGCACGGGAATACAGGCTTGGGGGCATCCACCTGAACGGAAGGAATCCCCAGGCGCCCGACTGGTTCGTCCATCCTATAGATAATAATAAGGAAGAGGCCTGTACGCTGTCCCGTTCGTGCCACTCGATAGAAGAGGTCAGGACTGTGGCAAGGGACTACGACTACGTCTTCCTCAGTCCCGTCTTCGACAGCATCTCGAAGCAGGGCTACCGCACAACCTTTTTGCGCGAAGAACTGTCAAGCGCCAGGGACATCCTTTCCCGGAACGTCTATGCCTTAGGCGGCATCACCCCCGAAAGGCTGCCTGAGGTGCAGCGGCTCGGCTTTGCAGGGGCAGCCATGATGGGAGGGTTCTGGCATTTGTAAAGCTGGCGTG
>JAFLUV010000117.1 GCA_022508635.1 Prevotellaceae bacterium | reverse complement strand
GCCCTATCTCCTCGCTCGTCAGGCTGTTGCCCGTCGGGTTGTTGGGCGATGCCAGAAGCAGCATGCGGGGATGCACGCGGTTGGTATAGGCAATCACCTCGTCCACGTCGTAGGCAAAGGTGTCGCCCGTCTCGTGCAGCGGATACATCTCGAACGAACCGCCGCACTCGCCGGCCACACGGTTGTAGTACCACCATGAGAACTCGGGAATGAGGATGGTCTTGTTCTCTCCCTCCATGAGGAAGTAGTGGATGGCGTTCTTGAGCATCTCCTCACCGCCGTACCCCAGCAGGACCTGCTCCTCGGGTATGCCGTAGATTTCGCTCAGGCGAACGCTGATGACGCTCTTCTTGCCTTGGTCGTAGATGCGGGTGTAGAAACAAAGCGTATGCGGGTCAAACTCCTTGATAGCCTCTATTACTTTGGGGGAAGGTTCAAAGTTATATTCGTTTCTATCCAGATAATTCATTTCCTGACAATATTCTTTATTATTATCTTTATAATTAAGCGCACAAAGGTACGACTTTTAGCTGAAATGGGGAAAGTGAAAGGCGAAAAATGTTTCTTGGCATGCCATTTTTATGCTTTTCCCTTAATCTTTGAGATTTCATCTTTCTTCTTTCAAGTTTCTTTCGTACCTTTGCGGGTTCAATTTTGAGAAGGAAATACTTTATGACTATACAAGACATCAAGAAAAAGGCGATGGCAACGATTAAGTCCTCAGAAACGGAGGACTGGCTCGACTATCGCGTGGTGCGACCGTTCAGCTATCTCTGGGCTTTGCTCTTTGCCAGGCTCGACGTTCATCCAAACAGCGTCACCATCCTCTCCATGATAATCGGTGCCGGCAGCTGTTTCTTCTTTGTCCACGGCAGCTACTACTATGAGGGATGGCATGGCCTGTGGCTCAACCTCATCGGTATTTTTCTGCTCTGTGTGGCGGACATCCTCGATTGTACGGACGGACAGTTGGCACGCCTGACTGGCAAGAAGAGCCGGCTGGGACGCATCTTGGACGGCATGGCGGGCTTCGTGTGGTTCATCCCCATCTATGTTTCCCTCATGTTCCGCTTCTACCACCATCACTCGCTGGAGTTCGGGTGGCTGGGTATTGCCGACACAGAGCAGAACACCCTTATCGCCACAGCTGCCGTCACGGCATTTGCGCTCTATTCGGGCTTTGTCGGCATGGGTGGTCAGCAACGCTTGGCAGACTATTACATCCAGATACACCTCTTCCTGCTCAAGGGTGAGAAGAACAGCGAGCTGGATACCTCTATGCAGCAGCAGAAGGCTTACGACGAAACACCTGTCAAGGGGAACCGCCTCTGGAAGTGTTTCCTCAAAACCTATATAGATTATACGCGCAAACAGGAGAAAGCCACGCCAGAGTTCCAAAAGCTCATGGCAACCTTGCGCGAGAAGTATGGCAGCCCTTCGAACATGCCTGAGGCAACGCGTCAGGAACTGCTCCGTGAATCGCGCGTCATCATGCCGTGGAACGCGATGCTTACCTTCAACTTCCGTTCCGCCATGTTCTTCCTCTTCTGTCTCATTGACCTTCCAGCCTTCAACTTCCTTTTCGAACTCATCTGCATGGGACTTCTTACCTACTGCATCAACCGCCATCACGAGGCCTGTTGCAAGAGAGTCCGTTCTGCAATTCTGCATGGAGCGTCTAATGCATGAAGCGAGCGACAGAAGTATGTAACAGCAAGCAGGGGTAGCGTATGATAAACTGGAACAACGTCTTTTTTCTTTGCGGTGTAGCTGCCGTAGTGGTGATGCTTTTCACCTTCGACGTGAGCTTCGTTGAGCTGTGGCAACACCTCTGCAAAGCTGGTTACTGGCTTATCCCCATTGTCGGCATCTGGCTTGTGGTCTATGCTATAAATGCCCTCTCGTGGATGACGGTCATTCGGGGCACTGTCGGCAAGGAGGAAATGGAGAAGGACAGGCTGTCCGGCTGGCGATTCCTCTTGCGTATCTACAGGCTGACTATCACAGGCTATGCCCTTAACTACGCCACACCTGTTGGCGGTTTGGGAGGCGAACCCTATCGTATCATGGAACTGAGCAAGGATATTTCCAAACAAAGTGCTACATCCTCCGTCATCCTCTATGCCATGATGCATGTTTTTGCGCACTTCTGGTTCTGGTTCACCTCTGTGTTCCTCTATCTGGCACTTGTGGCAGCAGGCGATCTCCCTTTCAACACGACGGTCGGCATAGTGCTCGGCATTATCATCGTCTTTTGCCTCATAGCTTTCTATCTCTTTTCGCGAGGCTATCGTTACGGTCTTGTCGTGAGGGTTATCCGATGGATAGGCCATTTGCCCTTCCTGAAGGGGTGGAGCGAACGCTTCCTTTCGGCACATGAGGCTGCGCTGCACAACGTGGATGCACAGATAGCTGCCTTGCACCAGCAGAGCCGTCGTCATTTCTATGTTGCTCTGGGGCTTGAGTACCTGTCGCGCATTGTGCAGAGCTCCGAAGTGCTCTTCATGCTGTTGCTCTTCGGTGTTGACTGTGGAGGCGGCTTCGGCGGTATCACCATGACCTTCCTGCATTCTATTCTTATTGTATCGCTTACTACTCTCTTTGCCAACCTGATAGGTTTCCTGCCCATGCAGATTGGCGTACAGGAGGGCGGCTTTGCTCTCTCTACTGCCGCGATGGGACTCTCCACAGCCTTGGGTTTGTTTGTCAGCATCATTTGCCGTGTCCGTGAAATCATCTGGATATTTATCGGCATCGTGCTCATGCGTGTCGGAGGCCGGAAAACCACTTAAGGTTAGGCGGTATAAAAGATACTTTTACCAATTCTTTCATCTGTCAAGTAGTCGCTTGCCGTCGTCTTGACTGTGATGAGAGCCAACCGGAACACTGTTCTCGTGCTATACATTATTATATATATATTATACGTTGCCAGTTTCTTTGTAGTATTTTCACATGCTATGATTCGTTGAACTCACGTTAACCTAAGTTTTACCCCAAAAACAACGTGCTTGCTTGTCTTCTGAATGTAAATGAAAGTTAAAAAAATGACGAGTTTCATGGAATTGTTTGGAGTAAAAGTCGTTTTTGCCTACCTTTGCAGCGCAATTTTCTGAAATAACAGTCAATGATAACAAGATCGCGAACATGTAGCACTATGGGTGTATCCAGGCATTGAGCGGGGATATCGTCCTCATTGTATGCTTGCACTCGGGTGACTGCCTGACGCGTGTTCTTTGACTTATTGTTATCATTGGCGACAATCGCTTCCCAGCAAAACTCGCATCTCCCAAAGGAGAAAATACTATGTGCAGACAGACGATTCTGCGTCTGTCGCGTGTTTTTCATGTGCATCATGCACGAAATAAATTTTTATATAATCTGTTATTTTAGAAGATATGACAAAAATCACTATTACTCTGCAGCCACTCCGTGGCAATCAATTTGTATTCAGTTCCGGCGATATGCTTATCGCTATCTCTCTGGGGAAAGGGCTGAAAGCTACCGACTCCTATACTGTAACGCTCTATGACGAACAACTCACGCTGCTCGGGGAAGCGAGGACGGAAAACAATGCCATCGAGCGGAACAGGCGAACCCTCAAAGTGACGTTCAGCGGATATAACGTCTGGCTGCCCGGAAACTATTTCATTTTACTGCGCAACAGTACGGGAAATATCCTCCGTTTTAACTTCCAGATGGACGAAGACGGACGCATCGCAGTGGAAAAGCCCGTCTCCTGTCCGCGCATGAGCGACGAGGATGTGCTCAGTGGATACCTTTGCAACCATATAAGATACTGGACACTGCTGTCCCGCAAGCCGGGTGCACGCCAGTTCAAAAGATGGGTCGTCAATCGTGTGAAACGGAACTTGCTGAACGAAGTCCGTCAGGCACATTCGCTCAAGAAGCTGGAGTTTTGCAATAACCTTCTTATAGACTGGAATGCATCGGGGTCGTCCGGACATACCGTTACGTTGATGTGTGCTTTGGCAGAAGTGGAGGGACATTTTAGAACAGCAAACTGCGAGTCATTCTACGATACGACGAACAGCCGAGATCCGTACGAAGAATTGAACGAACTCTTCGACGGAGCTGTGTCTCATGACGACATTTTCAGCCCAGAGTTTTCCGAGGTGAAGAGGCGCATATACAAGTTCAGCGGCATCAGTGTGCTTTTGGAGACAAACGGAAGAGTCATCATGAAGAAAGTGCTCGCTCATCTGAGGAAGCCCGAGAATACGGCAGTTTTCAGCGGCACGTCGCAGGAGATTGACACCCTGTTGGAGCAGTATCCGTCCTTGCGGTGTATGTTTCCCGCAGGAAACAGGCTTGTGCTGGAGCCATACACCAAGCAGGATCTGATATACTCTTTCTTCCAGAGCGCAGCACAGGCAAACCTGTCCTTCTCCCCGGAAGCATCTGAGAAGGCATGCCGCATGCTGTCGGATGCTTACGACAACGGTGTCGCTGGCAACTGGGGCGCTGACGAAATCAGCCGGTACGTCGAGGAGCATCTCAAGCCACTCCATGCCCGGAATGCCATTTGCGCAATAGGTGGCGGCCAGGAAGAAAGACTTTCTGTCGAGGTGCGGCCTGAGGACATCGACGATAGCTGCTTCCGTCGCCAGGACTCACCCTACAGCAGGGCCATCGAAGAGTTGCAGGCCATGGTGGGACTTGGAGAGATAAAGCAGAGCATCGTCACGCTTTCCAACCGCACAAGGTTCTTTGTCGAACGCCGTCAGCTCGGTCTGAGCTCCACTGACCATGCCGTGTACCATACCATACTTACGGGAAATCCCGGGACGGGAAAGACTACGGTGGCAAGACTGCTGGGAAGGATATACCATTCCCTCGGTCTGCTCTCGAAGGGTGAGGTAGTGTGCGTGGACAGGAAGCGGATCATTGGCCGCTACATCGGGGATACGGAGGAGAACATGAGGATGATACTGCGCGAGGCAAGGGGCAACGTGCTCTTCATAGACGAGGCATATACGCTCTACACTGCCGGCGACGAGAAGGATTTCGGCAGGCATGCCGTGGAGTGTCTGCTTGATGTCCTTTCCATGAAGAATCCCGACATGCTTGTCGTCTTTGCCGGCTATCAGAAGGAGATGGATGCCTTGATGTCCGTGAACCAGGGGCTTGTCGGCAGGTTTCCCTACAAGTTCAATTTCCCGGACTATACGGCCGACGAGCTCATGCAGATAGCTGAGGGGATGCTGGCTGCCGACAAGTATGAGCTGACGCAGGAGGCGCGTGCGCTTCTGCTGGAGAGTATTTGCAAGGCTGTCGGGGCGCAGTCGGAGAGGTTTGCCAATGCGCGTTGGGTGGAACAGTTCGTTTGCAACGGCATCATTCCTGCCCTTGCCGACAGGGTTTCCAGTACGCCGCACGTCCTCGAACCGTCCGTCTATCAGCGCATCGAGGCATCTGACGTGCAGAATGCTTCAGGCAGGTTCAATGCCTGTTCCATTGAGTTGCGCCGGCATCATGCCATAGGTTTCTGTGCTTAGGGGCGGAGGCTGTGTCAGTTGTGTACGAGGGTGCCGATGTCTTCGCCGTCAAGGACGCGCTTGAGGTTGCCTACGATGTCCATGTTGAAGACGTAGATGGGCAGGTTGTTCTGCATGCACATGGCGGTTGCCGTGATGTCCATGACCTTGAGTCCCTTGGCGATGACGTCGCTGTAGGTGATGTCGCGGAACTTTGTTGCGGTGGGGTCTTTCTCCGGGTCGGCCGTGTAGATGCCGTCTACGCGCGTTCCTTTCAGCATGACGTCGGCTTCTATTTCGATGCCTCGCAGGGAGGATCCTGTGTCGGTGGTGAAGTAGGGGCTGCCGGTGCCTGCGCTGAAGATGGCTACTTCGCCGTTCTGCATGGCCTCGATGGCTGCCTGTTTGCTGTAGTACTGGCCGATGGGCTCCATGCGGATGGCGGTGAGCACGCGGTTCTTCTGCCCTATGGCGTCGAGTGCGCTGCTCAGGGCGAGGGAGTTGATGACGGTGGCGCACATGCCCATCTGGTCTCCCTTGACGCGGTCGAAGCCTTTGCCTGCTCCCGTCAGCCCGCGGAAGATGTTGCCGCCGCCGATGACGATGCCTATTTGTATGCCCATGCCGGCGGCTTCCTTTATTTGCCGGGCGTAGTCGCTGAGTCGTTTTTCGTCGATGCCGTAGCCTTTCTCTCCCATGAGGCTTTCGCCGGAGAGCTTGAGGAGGATGCGTTTGAATCTTGCCATTGTGGTGTTGGTGTTTGTTGGGTTTGGTAATGATTTTGTTTGCTGAGCCTACAGTATGTGCTTGACTTCCTTGAATGCGTAGCGGCGCAGGTTGCCTTCTTCGTCGCGGAGGATGAGGTGTCCGCCGGGCTCTACGCCGGTGAGTACGGCGCGGAATGTGCCTTGCGCGTCGCTGTAGTGGTGCTCCTGGTCCTTGCGGTAGAGGCGTGCGAGGTAGTCCTGGTGCAGTTCGTCGAGCCGTCCTTCGCTTATCTGCTGCATGCGCCTGGTGATGTGCAGCATGAAGTGTTCCAGGACGAAGCGGCGCTCTGTGTCGGTGCCCGTGATGTTTGCGAGGGAACAGGGGTTGGGTGCATCGGAGAGGAATTTCCGCTGGTTGACGTTGATGCCGATGCCGATGGTGGAGCGTATGACTTGTGCGCCCTGGAGGTCGTTCTCGATGAGTATGCCGGCGATCTTGCCGTTGCCGTAGTAGATGTCGTTCGGCCACTTGATGCGGAAGCGGGAGCCTGCGTCGGCGGGTGCTGCCGCTGCGGGTTGTGGGGTCGGGAGGAAGGCTTCGAGGGCGTCGGCGACTGCGAGGGATGCTGCCTCCGATACGGCGAACATGCGCCGTGCGGGCAGGCTTTCGGGCATCACGCGCAGGCTGAAGGTCAGGTTCTTTCCGCGCTCCGACTCCCAGGAGTTATGGCTGGTTCCGCGTCCGGCAGTCTGGTACTCTGCCGTCACGAGGGTCATGCGGCGGTCGTGCGGCGCGCCGAAGTGCCGCAGGAAGTTGTTGGTGGAGTCCACCTCGTTGAGCTCCGTCATGCGGAACGTCGGGGAGTCGTCCAGGCAGAAGTGCTTTTCCATCGCTTTTCGTCGTTACTTTCAGGATACGGAGTGCAAAGATAGCAAACTTTTCTCTTTCCGAGGCGGGCGAGGGAAGAAAAGAGCGGGAGAGGCCGCGTTTTTCGTCGTGGAGCACGGCAATCCGCTGGCTTTTGCCCGTCTTTTCGGGGAGAACCTGCCGAGGACGGGGCATGTCCTGCCTTGCCCTCGGGGATGGTCTGGGCTGTATTCACGGCAGGTCCGGGCTGCATGATATTAATCCTGCCCTATATAATATTAACGTGAGTTCGATGAATTCACGTCAAGCCTCTTACTTGCAAGTTTCGAT
>JAFLUV010000116.1 GCA_022508635.1 Prevotellaceae bacterium | reverse complement strand
TTTTTTTGTGTCGCTTCGCGAATGCTTTGCAACTATAGGGCTAACGATTAGGAGGCACTCGCCTGTGTCTTGTCAGTACGTCCGTAGTACGTTCATTGCCGTACCGTAGTACGCTCGTTATCGTACTGTAGTGCGTTCGTTATCGTACTGTAGTAC
The DNA here is from genome assembly GCA_022508635.1 of Prevotellaceae bacterium. Classification (GTDB taxonomy): domain Bacteria; phylum Bacteroidota; class Bacteroidia; order Bacteroidales; family Bacteroidaceae; genus Physcousia. The sequence goes on along the minus strand of JAFLUV010000116.1, from coordinate 7,333 downwards.
GTTCATTACCGTACCGTAGTGCGTTCATTACCGTACTGTAGTGTATCCGTGACCGTACTGGCAAATTATCCCGAACTCTCATTTTTAATGCGCTTTTACTATATATGTGTCTACATGTGAGTTTAGGGAATTTTCACGCTCAGGATTTGTGCTTCTCGTTTTTTCTTTGTACCTTTGTGCCAAAATTGAGACGCAGGAACCAAAGGAGGTTTTCAGCCGATCTGTAAAGCAAAATCTATCTCATGGAAGATCAAGAAAGAATTATCAAAGTCGATATTCAGGAGGAAATGAAGAAGAGCTACATCGATTACTCGATGAGTGTCATTGTAGCTCGTGCCCTGCCTGATGTCAGGGATGGCTTCAAACCAGTACATCGTCGAATCTTGTATGGCATGCGTGAGCTACGTAACTTCCATGCCAGCCCTTATAAGAAATGTGCTCGTATCGTCGGCGAGGTTCTCGGTAAGTATCACCCGCATGGCGATAGCTCGGTCTATATGGCACTGGTGCGTATGGCACAGGAGTGGGCTATGCGTTACACGCTGGTTGACAAGCAGGGTAATTTCGGCTCTATTGATGGCGATAGTCCGGCTGCCATGCGATATACAGAGGCACGCCTCAGTCTCATGGGGGAAGCCATGATGGACGACTTGGAAAAGGAGACCGTCGACATGACCATGAACTTCGACGACACTTTGGAGGAACCGACTGTCATGCCTACCCGCATCCCTAACCTCTTGGTCAACGGAGCTACGGGCATTGCTGTCGGCATGGCTACGAATATACCGACCCACAACCTCTGCGAAGTCATTGATGCATGCGTGGCTTTTGTCGACGATCCTGGTCTTACCATCGAGCAGCTGATGCAGTATGTCAAGGGACCAGACTTCCCGACTGGTGCCTATATCATGGGACTGCAGGGCATACGCGATGCTTACGAGACAGGACGCGGACGTGTTGTCATACGTGCAAAGGCTGAGATAGAGAACGGTGACACACACGACAAGATAATCGTCAGTGAGATACCATACGGTGTGAACAAGCAGCAGCTCATCGAGTATATCGCACAGCTCGTGGGCGAAAAAAGGATAGATGGTATCAGTAACGTCAACGACGAGAGTGACAGTGAAGGCATGCGCATCGTGGTCGATCTCAAACGCGATGCTAACGCACGGGTTGTGCTGAACAAGCTCTTCAAGATGACGCCTATGCAGACAAGCTTCAGCGTTAACAGTATCGCCCTTGTAAAGGGTCGCCCGCAGCTACTTACACTTCGTGACTTCATCAGCAATTTTATCGACCATCGCCACGATGTTACTATCCGTCGCACGAAATATGACCTCCGCAAGGCTGAAGAAAGAGCACATATCCTTAAGGGGCTTATTATTGCCAGCGACAACATTGACGAGGTAGTACAGATCGTGAAGAATAGTAAGACGCCCGTTGATGCTCAGCGTGCACTGGAAGCCCGTTTCGGTCTGGATGAACTGCAAAGTAAGGCTATCGTCGAGATGCGTCTTGGCCAACTCACCGGTCTCAATCAAGAGAAACTACATGGCGAGTATGACGAGCTCATGGAGAAGATAAAGTACTACAACCAGATACTTACCGACGACGCACTTTGCCGCAAAGTCATCAAAGATGAGCTTCTGGAGATTAAACAGCAGTATGGTGACGAGCGTCGCACAGAGATACTGCCCAGTGCCGAAGAGTTCAATGCCGAAGATTTTTATGCTGACGATGAAGTTGTCATTACTATGAGCCACATGGGCTATATCAAGCGCATCCCTTTGGCTGACTTCAAGGCACAGGGACGTGGAGGCATCGGTGTAAAGGCAAGTTCTACGCGCGACAACGATTTCATCGAGAAGATCTATCCCGCCACGATGCACAACACCATGCTCTTCTTTACTGAACGCGGACGTTGTTACTGGCTTAAGGTCTACGATATACCCGATGGTAACAAGCAAGGTAAAGGGCGTGCCATACAGAATGTGCTTAACATCGAGCCGGGTGATGCTGTACGCACCTGTCTCTGTATTCGTAAACTCAGCGATGCAGAGTTCTGCCAGAGTCATTATGTCGTTTTCTGTACGAAGAATGGCATTATCAAAAAGACTTGTCTGACAGAATATAGTCGCGTCCGCACGAACGGTGTCAATGCAATCAACATACGTGAGGACGATCAGGTGATAGGCGTGGAACTGACCAATGGCAACAATGAAATTATCATTGCCAATGCTGGAGGTCGTGCCGTCCGTTTTGACGAGGCACAGGTTCGTCCGATGGGACGTACTGCAACTGGCGTACAGAGCATCGTCTTAGATAATGACCCGCGCGATGGCGTTGTGGGCATGTGTATCATCAATGATGCAGAGACGGAAAGTATCATGGTACTTAGTGAAAATGGCTTTGGCAAACGTACGGACGTAGAAGAGTATCGTAAGACGAGTCGTCATGCCAAGGGTGTTAAGACGCTTGCCATTACTGAGAAGACAGGCTATCTCGTTGCCATTACTGTCGTGAAGGACGATGATGACCTGATGATTATCAACAAGAGCGGTACAACCATCCGTCTCCATGCGGATGTCATCAAAGAGACAAAGAACCGTGTTACCCAAGGCACCAAGGTCATTGAGCTTAAGAAGCGCAACGATGTCATTAGCCATTTGAGTGTCGTGCCGCGTGCCGAGGAAGAGCCGGAAGCAGACGGTACTGCTGGCGAGACAGATGGCGGTGAAGAGTAAATAACATAAAGAAACCATAGTACACATATTTATATTATAAACTATATACGATATGAAGAAACTATTTATTATGATGTCGCTGTTCCTAAGCGTCAGCACCATCACCATGGGACAGGAAGATAAAGCTGCCCTCAAAGCTCTCCAGAAGCAGGCAAAGACCCAGATGGCAGAAGCACAAAAGGTATATGATGCCATCACTGCCAAGATAAACGAAAAGACTGCCACGGAAGAAGAGATTATGACCGAGTGTAAGAAAGGCCAGTCCCTCATTCGTAAGGCAATCAACTCTGGTGCTATTGCTGATAACAAGCTTGGCGAGGCCTATAAACTCAGTGCTGACCTTGCCCTGCAACCCCATAATACTATGCTTGGCCATGCAGCAAGCAACGAGCCCTTTGATACGGCGTTCTTCTATACAAATCTCAAAATCCTGACTTCGGCTTTGCAAAAGGAATTGCAAAACACGAAGGTCACCAAGGGTGAGACTGGCAACGAGAACTATCTCAAGAGCAAGAAGGCCAGCTTAGCTCAATGTGGTGATTACTACATCTATGCTGGTCAGTTCAACAGCAGCAATAGTCAGTTCGACAAGGCTATTGAGGCCTATGAGACAGCTCTGAACTATACCAAAACCTATCCTGAAGTGGCAGACATGGTAAAGCTCCGTATCCCTGGTGAGCAGATTGCATATTATGCCTATCATGCTGCTCACGATGGAAAACTCTATGACAAGATGGATGAGCTCTACGAGCAAGCCATGAAGTTTGAAGAGGGTGCAGTCGGCACAAAGCAGGTGAAGGTCATCTCTTTCCTGGAGCGTGGTGACTCGACGACATGGGCAAACTTTCTCCGTGAAATGACCGTCGAGGATCCTAAAGCCAACGAGGAATACATTCAAAAACTCATCGCCTACTATCTTAAGAAAGACAAGGACGCGGGTTCGGAAAGTAATCAATTGCTCAAATATGTTGACGAAATCATTGCTGTTGATCCGAGCATCCTTATTGCACACTACGGCAAGGCATACAAGTACTTCGAGGCAGAGGATTATGACAAGGCATTTGATGCGTATATAAAGTGCACAGAGATTAAGCCCGATTATTATGATGCGTGGTATCAGAGTGGACTCTGCAAGTTCCGCCAGGCACTGGCGCTGAATGCTACCATCAGTGGAATCAAAAATCAGGCAGAGGCTAAACAAGTGCTCGAGAAGACAAAGAGTATCTTCAGCGAGGCCATACCTTACTTCGAGAAAGCACGTGAATGTACTCCTGACGAACCGCAGAAGTGGGCTTTTGAGCTTCGTCAGTGCTACACCGTGACAGGACAGGCTGCCAAGGCTGCCGAGATGGATAAACTTTTGTAATGAAGTGGTTCCTACTTCTTGCATTCCTGCTTCCTGTATGTCAGCCACTCTATTCGGCCGATAAGAAGCAGCCGAAGCCGGAGAAGCTCTCCTCGCTTCGGAAGACGGCCAAGACTGCGCTCAAGAATCGCTCAAATCAGGATGCTGCTCGCAACGGCTTGCTTGGTGCCCTCAGTCGTGATGGACTCAAAAATAAGCAGCGGGCTGACATCTATTACATTGCTGCCCTGCTTGAAGAGTCCCTGAATGGCGTGGAGAACCAGAAAGCTTACCTCAAGCAGAGCTTTGACACGGCACGCTTCTTCAACAAACTCAGCGATATGTATGCTCAGCTGCGTTTGTGCGACAGCGTGGATCTTGTGCCTGACGTTAATGGCAGGGTGCGTCCGCGTATGCAAAAGAAGACGCGTTCACTTCGCCTCAAGCATCGTCGCAATATCTTAGGCGGCGGGAAGTTCTTTCTTGCCAAGCAGAATTTTGCTGCCGCCTATCTCTTTTTTGACCTATACAGCACCTATCGTTATGACGAGCCGGTTGATTCTCTTCTGCGCCAGGCGGTATGTCTGGCTACGCTCACTGCCTTTCAGGTAGAGAACTACCTTGGCACCATCAAGCATGCGGATGAGGCCATTGCCTATTCCGACTCGTCAACTTCTGCCATTTTGCTGGAGTACAAGGCAAGGGCTTATGCCCAGATGAAGGATAACGACGGGTTACTTGCTACGCTTAAAAGGGGTGTTCATGAATATCCGGAGCACGATTATTTCTTTGTGCACCTTGCAGACTGGTATCACGAGCAGCGACAATTTGCTGAAGAGCGAAAACTTGCCGATGAACTTGTTGCAGCTGCAGGAGGCAGGGCTATTTATTACTATGCCAAGTCGAAGAGCTATCTGGCGGAGAACGACTATGAATCATGCATAGCCTATGCTGATAGTGCCATTGCCCTTCAGCCGGACTATGCTGATGCCTATTATAATAAAGGTATTGCATACTTGAACATGGCGATTATCTCGCAGGAAAATAGCTGCAAGGACGTGAACGATTCACGATATGCCACAGACAAGGAAAGGACGCTCGACTTGTATCGGAAGGCTCGCCCCTGCATGGAGATGGTGCGTCGCTTGCAGCCGGAGAAACAAGACCGCTGGGCATCGCCTCTCTATCGTATATACCTTAATCTGAATTCCGGAGAGGAGTTCGTTGAGATAGATCGCATCCTCAACGGACAGAAGTAATCCTTAAGGATTATTAGGGAAGGACTATTGAGGGTCAGGAAAAATCAAAATACTTAGAAATACTTTAGTCCTCAACGTTCAGGAGTAACGGGAAGTTATTCATTGTTGTGGAGGATAACCTTTACTTTGACGATACGGCGCTGATCCACTTCCTGCACTTCGAAGGTGAAGCGTTTGTAGTTAATACGTTCGCCCTGTGCGGGGAAATCGCCCTTGATTTCAAGCAACAGGCCTGCCAGGGTCTCTGCCTCGCCTTCTACGGTCTCAAAGTATTCATCGTCCATGCCGAGTATCTTCGTGAAGTCCGACATGAGCGTCTTGCCTTCGAACACGTATGTATTTTGGTTGAGGCGCTGGTAGGATTTCTCTTCGTCGTCGTACTCGTCGTTTATCTCGCCTACGATTTCCTCCAGAATGTCCTCCATCGTCACGATGCCGCTGGTGCCTCCGAACTCGTCTACGACGATGGCTATGTGCACTTTGTTTGCCTGGAAGTCGCGCAGCAGGTCGTCTATCATCTTTGTCTCGGGCACGAAGTAAGCGGGTCGTATCAGGCTCTGCCAGCGGAAGCCCTGCGGCTTGCCGAGGTGTGGCATCAGATCCTTGATGTAGAGCACGCCTTTGATGTTGTCCTCAGTACCCTGATATACGGGGATGCGGCTGTAGTTGTTAGCTACGATGCAGGCGAGTACGTCGCTGAAGGATGCCTTTACGTCGAGGTCGACAATGTCTACGCGGCTTGTCATGATTTCCTTTGCCATTTCGCCGCCAAAGCGTATGATGCCCTTGAGCATGCCTGCTTCCTCGGCAATGTCCTTCTTGTCGGTCAGTTCCATTGCCTTTTCCAGGTCGTCGACGGTGAGCATCTCCTCTTCGCTGGTTACCAGTCTTCGGGTAATGACCTTGCTCTGTATGAGCAGACGGCTCATAGGCCAGAAGGCTTTGCTGAGCACTTGGAGTGTCGGTGCGGCAAAGCGGCAGAAGGCAAGCGTGTGCTGACGGCTGTAGATCTTGGGTATAATCTCGCCGAAGAGCAGCAGCAGAAATGTGAGCAATACGGTCATGACGAGGAACTCCAGCCAGCGTGCCTGTCCGAAGTCGATGGTCTTGTCGAAGCAGAAGTAGAGGATGGTGATGACTGCTACGTTCACCAGGTTGTTGCTGATGAGGATGGTGGCAAGCAGTCGTTCGCTGTCCTGGAGCAGGGCGGCTACCTTCCCGTCGGAGCGGTGCTTGCCCTCGTCTATGGTGCTCCTGTCAGCTGGGGTGAGACTGAAGAAGGCTATCTCGCTTGCCGAGACGAATCCGGAGCAGAAGAGCAGGAAAAGGACGATGGCATAGGCAATCCATACGTCGGGAGTGGGCGACTGGGTACTGACGGTGCAGGCGGAGTCTGCAAGTTCCTGCCAGAGGATGAAGAGGCGGTTTTCCATTTACTGAGCGTTCAGTTGTTTATGCGTTTGCAGTCGTTTCACCAGTGCCCTGCTGGGTCTTGGGCGAAAGCATCTCGAGCGATTCTGCCCATATCTCCGTGACGTATCGCTTGATGCCGGTGCGATCCTCGTAGGCTCGTGTGTGTATCTGTCCTTCGATGAAGAGTTTGTCGCCCTTGTGGACGTATTTCTCCACGACTTCGGCCAGTCCTCTCCATAGTACTACGTTGTGCCATTCCGTTCGTTCTGGCACTTCCGTCCCGTTTGGCAGCTTGTATCCGCGCTCGGTTGTCGCCAGCGTCACGTTTGCTACGCAGACGCCGCGATCCACATATCTTATTTCCGGTTCTTTCCCGACGTTGCCTATCAGCATTACTTTGTTCATGTTTCGATCGTTTGGTTTCCTGTGCGTTTGGGAGCGGGAGCCAAGTCCGCTAATTTGCTGCAAAGATACAAATAAAATAAGAATCGGAGGCTATGGAAGGGGGATTTATTTAACGTGAGTTCGACGAAATTAAAAGAGTATTAATTGTCTGTCAAGCATTCTAT
>JAFLUV010000115.1 GCA_022508635.1 Prevotellaceae bacterium | reverse complement strand
CTCTAAAATGAAACAACTCCTTTCCATTTTGGCAATTTCTTTTTGCCTGACTGCAACGGCTCAGAAGAAAGTCGTTGATTCTAAGACTAATTTTGCACGTGAGGCATTGCAGCCTTACGTAGATCGTGGCGAACTTCCTGGTGCTATCAGTATTTTCTATAATGATGGTGTGCAGGAGACCTGCTGTATTGGCTATGCCAACGTAGAGCAGAAGCGTCCCATCCGTTTGGATAACGTATTCATGCAGTGCTCTCAGACAAAGGGATTCTGTGGGGTGACGATCGCCAAGTTAGTGGAGGAGGGCAAGCTCTCGCTTGACGATCCTGTGTCGAAGTATCTGCCTGAGTTCAAGGAACTCTGGGTGCAGGATAGCGACAAAGACGGCATAAGGACCTTACATAAGGCAAAGAATGTGCTCACCGTGCGCATGGTGCTCAACCACACAGGCGGTTTCCCCTTTGAGTGCAGTGCCAAGAGGTCTGATGTGCGTGGTGGCGGCTGGTCGGGTGGTGCACCCCTCCGTCAGGTCGCTTCTATCGCTGCGGCTTCTCCTCTTATGTTTGAACCGGGCACGCGCGACTTGTACTCCAACACAGGAATTGACATCGGTGCTGCTGTCGTGGAGGTCATTACCGGCATGAAGTGGGAGGACTACCTGAAGAAGGAGGTGCTTGATCCGCTCGGCATGAAGTCCACTTGGTTCTGGCCCACCGATAAGCAGCTAAAAACGCAGGTGGAGATGTATGATACCCACGCAAATGCTCCTGCTACCTATCGCCTTGAGAACAGTTGGGAACAACGTCCCTACAACGACGGACATGTGTTTGCCTCTGCCGGGGCCGGCCTCTGGACGACGGCAAACGACCAGCTTAAGTTCTACAAGATGCTTATGAATCTTGGTGTGGGCGACAATGGCGTGCGTATCCTCAAAGAGGAGACAGTGAAGTCCATCCTTGCCGTCACAACGCGCCCTGATAATCTCGGCGGCTACTCTCTCGGCCTGAATGCGCCCAAGACGGATGGTGAGAACGAGTGGTTCGGCCACGGCGGAGCATGGGGTACCAATTGCATGGTCAACTGGCACAAGAAACAACTTAAGCTCTGGGTTGTACAGCTCAACGGACCTCAACCCTGGAATAGTGCCAAGGACAAGGCGGCCGAGGCGTTCTTCTCGCAAACCATTGACACCTCTGGCATAGATGCTTATACAGGAAGGGTGAAATGATAACCAGCACCGGAAACCAGCGCATCAAGCACCTGCTGCTACTTGGGCAGAAGGCATCGCAGCGCAGAGCGGAAGGACTCTTCATCGTGGAAGGGCGTCGTGAAGTGGAGCACTGCCTGGCTGCGGGCTTTATGCTGCGCACAGCCTTCGTCTGCCCCGAGATAGCCACTGTACCTTTCGCTCTGCCGCAGCATACCGAGATTGTCCCTGTCTCTCCGAATGTCTACGAGCGCATAGCCTATCGTGGTGGTACGGAGGGCATCGTGGCAGTGGCGGAAGCACGAAACCTTACGCTCCACGACCTTCGGCTTTCCTCCTCACCCCTCATTGTGGTACTGGAGAGTGTGGAGAAGCCTGGCAATCTGGGTGCAGTGCTGCGCAGTGCTGATGCTGCAGGTGCCGATGCCGTAGTGGTATGTGACCCTCTTACTGACCTTTACAATCCTAACCTCATACGTGCTGCCGTTGGTGCCGCCTTTACGGTGCCTTGTGTGGCGTGTAGAACAGAGGAGTGCATAGATTTCTTCCGCAATCGGGGAATCCGCGTGCTTACGGCACAGTTGCAGGACTCCAGTCTCTACTATGACACACCAATGACGGGACCTACCGCCATTGTGATGGGGACGGAAGCCACCGGATTGACCGAGCGCTGGCGGCGCGCAGCCGATGCACACATCCGCATTCCCATGCTTGGGCATCTTGACTCGCTCAACGTGTCTGTCAGTGCAGCCGTACTGCTTTACGAGGCGGTCAGACAGCGTAAAATGCAAAAAAAATAAAAATAATTGTACTTTGGTCTGATTCTTTGAGTAAATAGTGCTATATTTGTACGAAAAAAAGTGAAAACAAACACAATAAAAATAAGAAAATGATGGTAAAACGTATTTTGAGCTCTGTGCTGTTCCTGTCGGTACTTAGCTCCGTTGCTATAGCGCAGCAACGATTGGACATCACGCTCACTGACAAGAGCGTCATTTCCTGCGACCTGAGCAAGATTGACTACATGGAGATTGTAGAGGGTGCGCAGGCAGGTGAACTTGACGGTGTATGGTACTTGGGATGGAGAGCCATGAACAATGGCTCTGGCACCAAGACGCACTACGATGGTACCGAAGTGCTGGTCTTCACTGCCGGCCCCAAGATGAAGTGGATAAAGAATGCCTCCGAATCCGTCTACGACTTGGAGTACGCCGGCGCGGCTATTGGCGGCCAGACTTTCACCGCGCAGCGTGAAGGCTCCACCGTCAAGACGACCTATCAGATTATTACCCTCGAGGATGACCTCCTCATTCTCAAGCAGGGAACGACGCGTTACTACTTCTACAAGTCGAAGGAAGCTGCTACCATGGCAACCACTTTCGTCAGCTATCCTACGCGTGCTACCATCTATACCGATGCCGAGAAACTCTGGAATGCCGGCGTCAAGGGCGGAGATTCCAGCTCCAAAATTACCCCGATGGGTCAGCATTTCGAAAGATTCGCTGCTGCCAGTGATGAGGATAAGGCCTGGCTTGCCAACCCCAGTAACCAGCCTGATGCCGCATGGCTCAACGTCAGTGGCTATACTAATTGGACGTCAAAGACTATCAACCTCTATCCATTTGGCTCACCCGTACCGGCTGATGTCAACCAGCATTCCATCGGCGACTGCTGCATGTGTGCCGTGTTCGGCTCTTTCGCCTATCTCTATCCGGACTGGATAAAGACCATCATCGAGAAGGACGGCAACAACTATACCGTGCACATGTTCGACCCACAGGGCAATCCTATTGATGTCGTAGTAGATAACAAGTTGATGTGTAACTCATCCGGCGGGTGTGCTCAAGTTAGCGGCAAGAATGGTGTCTTCAACTGGGCAACCATCATGGAAAAGGCACTCATGAAGTGGGAGACGCGTTTCCGCTGCAACAACATCGGCGGTATTGGCACCGAGCATGCAGCTCCGCCATTCACCGGCGTGGGCAGCAGCTTCAGCTTCTCTCCTGACAAGCTCTACAACTCAGAGTTCAGTCTCGTTGTCGACTATGCCCTGAGCAACGGGCTTATCAGCGTGGGTGGTTTCAATGTCGGAGGCCTCATCTGTGGTCAGCTTGAGACCATCACAGGGCATGCCTTTACCGTGATGTACCCCGACGAGGGCAGCGAATACATGTTTGTCATGCGTAATCCTTGGGGCAACGGTGGCAACATCGATGGCAAGCTGGAGATTCCTAACAAGCGCGAAATCCTTAAGACCATCGATTTCCGTCTGGTCTATCCGGGAGCGGCAAGACCCTATCTGCGTGAAGACCTTGGCGGATACAATGTGCCCAAGTTCGCACCGATGGATATTGACCTTCACCCCTCCGAGGAAATGCTTCGCATGTATGGTCTGAAGAGATACGAGCCTGTCTCTGTTCAGCCCGAGAATGACTCGCAGTTCGTTCCGGAAGAGGAAGAATAGAGTCGACGCTGCCGGGAGATTCCGCACCGAGGCAGGCAGGTGGTTGCCGACTGCAAATTTCCCCGCGTTTCGTGATACAATAAGTGCCTTGTGCTTCCAATAAGCTCAAGGCACTTGTTTTTCCCCCGAAACAGATGTGTCGGAAACACTAAACCTATGTCCGTGGGCGGATGAACGCAGGTTCACAATACGTCAGGACAAAAAAAAGAAGCGTCCTCACGGATAGCTTCTCCAAAAACTAAAACTAACAACTATTATTAACCTTCAAACAAATCTGTCTTACTTAAACTAAAACTAATTTATGTCGTGTTATTGTCTAACTTCTATTTCTTTCGCATTGCAAAGGTACGGCGAATAATTCTTTCTGCAAGCAAATATGGCAGTTATTGTTACAAAATGTCGCTTTTGTTGACATAAGTCAAGAAGATGGCACTTTCTTAACATTTTTCAATACTATTTTTGCCTCCCATGTGCTTTTTCCCGCAAGCCTTATACCCTTGCAGGTTCCTGCACTATATATAATATAATAATGTGTGCCGTTAAGTTTGTTTAAGTATTCAAATCTTGCAAGTACGCCGAAAGTATCGTATCTTTGCATCGCAAAATAAACAAGATGCACTATGCAGGAGCCAAAAGGAATGTTCGTCATAGCCGGTGAGCCGGCCATAGTGACACAGGTGCGTCGCCGCGTGCTGAGCGAGTTCCAGGATTTGGAGTTTTTCGAGGAGGGACATCGTTATTTGCTGCACGGCAGGCAGCTGTCCTCCGTTACGACTGTAGCGCATCGTTTTGTGAGCATGCCTTTCGACGAGCAAATGCAGGCAACGCGCTATGCCGAGAAGCATGGGCAGACACCTGCCCACTGGATACGGCAGTGGCGCCAGAACTCTTTCCGCGCCACCACGCTGGGGACAAAGACACACGCCTACGGTGAGAGCCTGAGCTACCTGCGTGCCGGAATGCCCGAGCGCATCTCTCCTTTGGTACAGGCACAGTATATGCCGCAGTACGGATTCCTGGCACCAATCCACCCCAAGGAAGAAGCCGTGCTCAAGTTCATGGACGAGCTGCCGCCGAGCATGCACCTTGTCCTCAACGAAGCAATGGTCTACAGCGGAAAGAATCCCGAGCCCTCTCGAAACCTCAGGGAGCAGATAAGCGGCACCTTCGATATGCTGTACTACTGCGATGGCAGCGACGGACAGCCCGAAGGCTTCCTCATCCTCGACTACAAGACCAATGCCTCTCTCGTCAGCGAATACTGCCGCCGCTTCGGGCGTAGGCTGCTCCCGCCGTTCTGCCACCTCACGGAGGAAGACCTCTCGATCTATGCCATACAGCTCTCTCTCTATGGCCTCATGCTCCAGGACATCGGCATCCCCATCGTGGCGCGGCACATTGTCTGGATTTGCGACGGCGACTACCAAGTGATTCCTGTCGAGGATCTTTCCGAGCAGCTCCGCCAGACACTCTGATTCGTAGCACACCATCACATGAGCGGTACAAAAACCTCACGGCACAGCCTTCAATATCTCTCAAGCAATGAGTTGTAAATGGATTTTCGGTCTCGTTGGCCTGTACATAAGCGGCGGCAGGGGATTCCTCTTCGGATTCTTCTTCGGGTGGTTTGTTGACTCCCTCTTCCATAGGCCGGTCATCCGCTTTACCTTTCGCCATGGCACGGAGGACAGCAGCTCCCGCGACTATCGCTACTGGCAGCAACAGAGCGGACAGACATGGCAGCCCTATGTCGACGTAACGCTCGAGGAAGCCTACCGCACACTCGGCATTCCCGATACGGCAACCGATGACGAAGTGCGGCAGGCATATCGGCAGATGGCTTTGCGCTACCACCCCGACCGGGTCGCTGCACAGGGCGAAGCGGCACGCCGTGAGGCCGAAGAAAACTTCCAAAGAGTTACGGAAGCACGTGACATCATCATGCGAGCACGCGGAATACAATAATATGGTATCAAAACGGGAAACAGGTGCGGTGCGAAGGCTGCCTTTTCATGTCTTCCGGGTAAAAAGGCACCGTATTTTGTAAAAAAGAGGCAAAAAAAGAGATAAAAGTCTTGGTGGATACATAAAAAAGTGCTAAATTTGCAGCAGAAAATATAACATAACAACATTAAATAACATCAAAAACTAAAATCTATGAAAAAGAGAATTTTACTCTCTCTGGTGTCATTCTTCGCAATGACAGCAATGTGGGCTTCTATAACAGATGCCTATCAGATTCATGTGACCGCCGCTGCTAACGGCACGGTTGGTGGCACGGCAGAGTTGACTCTGAACATGAAAAACAGAAATGCGATTGGTACATGGGTTTGCGACCTCGTTTTGCCCGAAGGTGTTACTTTCGAGGAAATTACGGTTGTTGAAGGTCGTTATCCCGCAGAATATGGTACACCCCAGATTACGGCTGTTGACAAGGGCGATGGTATCGTTACGATTACTTGCGAAGGCGAGGAGGGTGTCGCTCTTACAGGCACTGACGGTGCTGTAGCTACCGTAACCGTTAAGATCGGCGCAGACGTGAAGCCCGGCAACTATACAGTTACGGTTGAGAACGCAAAACTCATAGAAGTTAATGGCACAATTCACGACAAAAAAACTTTCGAGTTCCCTTGGACTATTGAAGAAGGTGCAGCCCCTGGTATCAAAGGTGACGTGAATGATGATGGTAATGTAGATATTGCAGATGCAGTTGAAGTCTTGAATGTGATGGCTGGACAACAGACTAATCCAAAAGCTGATGTGAATGATGACGGAACTGTTGATATTGCAGACTTAGTGGAAATTCTTAACATTATGGCAGGAAACTAATTTTTCTGTAGAAGAGATAAAAAAAATAATTACAATTATTAATTAAATAAATTAAAAAATGAAAAAGTTTTACACGACTATGGTTGCTATGCTGTGCGGTGTTGCAGCAATGGCACAGAGTGGTACACTATCATGTGCAGATGTTACTGCTACTGCTGGTGGTGAAACCGCTTATCTTGAGATTCACTTCGATTCTGAGGATGTTGTAGCTGTTGGAGGTGTACAGTTTGACCTTGTTCTTCCTGAAGGTGTTACTTTCGCTACGTATTATGACGAGGATGAGGAAGATTATTTGGATGATATTACTTTCCCTATTGCAAAGGCAAAGCATATATGTGACTATCGTCCAACAGCACGTGGTGGTTATCAGTTTGGCGTAGCTGGTGACAAAACTGTAGATTTCCGTACAACAACTAACGTGCTTGCAAAGATTGGTCTCAATGTTCCCGAGAATGCAACTAATGGTGTTTATGATGTTATCATTAGGAACATTGTCCTTGGTAAAAAGGATGGAAGTGGCAGTGTGCCTGTAGAAGGTGAAGTTCTTCCACAACTGACTATCACTGGTGGTACTGGTATCAACGGTATCAACGCTGCTGATAGCAATGCTCCCATCTACAACGTAGCTGGCCAGCGCGTAAGCAAGGCTCAGAAGGGTGTCTTCATCCAGAACGGCAAGAAGGTTGCTGTAAAGTAATCTCTCCCCTCTGAATAAATAATAAGCCCTCGGCGGATTCCCGTCGGGGGCTTTTATTTTGTCTTATTAAATTTATTTGTCTTTTCTCGCTTTTCGGATTTAATACCTGTAATAATATATTAATGTTAGCAAGAACTTTTAAGCCGTAATTCCCCTCACACGGATTTGACGAAACAATTTCCACTCTCAAGAGAGTGGCATATCCATTCTATAGAGAATGCCACCCCGTTCTCTTGAATCCGATGACAGATTATATATTTCGTGATTTTTAGCGGACGCTAATATAACAGTATAGCAGTTGGCACAAATTCATCATTAAGGC
>JAFLUV010000114.1 GCA_022508635.1 Prevotellaceae bacterium | reverse complement strand
GGTTGTCGGCAGATGCCAACAGGGAACAGCTTAGCAACAGGGCTAAAAGTATGGATTTCTTCATTGTTCATTGTTTTAAGTAAAAAAACAGGGAGAACACTCGCGTGCTCTCCCTGCCCACGATGTAACCTAATTAACTAACCATAATTATTCATTTACTAACCAAAAACTTAAGCATGGATTCATTTAATAACCAGGATTCTGTGGGAAGTCTTCCTTATTAGTCAAAGCATCAATTTCCGACTGTGGTATCGGGCGCAATTGATGATAAGGCTGAATGACATCAGCGGCATCAGGATTCATCTTCTGGATGCGCTCCACAAACTTGCCTGTGCGCTTCAAGTCAAAGAAACGCTGTAACTCCATAGACAGTTCACGGCCACGCTCGTCCAGAATGAAATCGATATTCAAATCCGCGTCCGTGATGCGCATTTCTGCCTCATGTCCAGGGATGGCGCGCTTCTCACGCAGCACGTTCATTAAGCGGACAGCCTCTGCCTGGTTGCCCAATCGCATTTCTGCCTCAGAAGCAATCAAGTACATTTCTGCCAAGCGAAGCACGAACCAGTCACGACCACTGAAATATTCCCAACCTGTGGGGAGCGTATAATCGTGGAACTTGTAACCGCTTATGAAATAGTCACGCGTACCAAAACTTTTATGTGTTACCGGGTCGAACACATCATTGGCATCATAAATCAGATAATGATGCTGAGCGCGCTCCTCTTCCGTATAGACATACTTTGAAACAATGAAAGCGGTATCGCCAATCTCTAATGGACCGGGGGCACCATAGCGTGGACCAAATGCGGCATCGTAGTTGTCCGTCGTTGAGTTCACAAGCCATACTCCCTTGAAGGTTGCATCATAACGCTGGTCTATGTTCTCGTCGAAGGTATGCAGGTATGCTAATGTCGGCATGCTCTGCACCCATGGGGCGTGCGTGTCAGGAGTAACCCATACACCGCAGCCGCTGACCATCCAATAAGACATACAAGCGAATATGGGCGACTGGTTGCCGACACGACCTCCTAATGTGGGAGAATCCTCCGGGCGCTGGGCAAAAGCAGCCAGCAGGGTCTGGTCATCCGCATTTCCGGCAAAGTTCACCCACCAAATAGCCTCCTTGTTATTTTGACCTGCCTCATTCGCCATGTCAAAAGTCTCGGCAAAGGTATCATAGAAACCATACTGGCCAGAGTTGATAAGTTCCTTGGCAAGCGAGGCGGCAGTCTGCCAGTCCTCACGATAGAGGCTCAGGCGTGCCTTCAGTGCCTTGACCGCATTCAAGGTTACGCGGCCATTCTCTTTCGCAGATGTTCCACCTAACAATGCGGCAGCCTCATCAAGGTCAGCAAATATCTGCTGATAGATCTCTGATTGCGAGGTACGGGTGGCTGTCGTTTCCGGGCCTTGTATCTCATCCGTATAGAGAATGGCATCACCCCAAATCTCTGTTATCAGATGCAGATAGAGGGCACGCAAGAAATGCACCTCACCAAGGCGGTGGTTTCTGGTTGCTTGATCTAACCCGGCATCATCGATGCGCGCAATGGCTGCATTTGTGCAGTTCAGTCCGCTGTATAGGGTATTCCACATGTAACGGAAAGAATTCAGTGTCGGGTTCAGTTCCACACCATAATAAGCAAGTGCGGGGACATTACCAGAACTACTACCTGCTCCCGTGAAGCAGTCGGTTCCCATTTCTGTCAGGGAATAGCCGTCGGTACTTCCCAAGAAAGTCTTTGTATAGGCATAGCAGGCATTCACGAGGCTTTCATAGCCATCTGGAGTGCCATAAAGTACGTCGGCAGTAACGGCATTTCGGTTGGTTTCATCAAGGAAATCAGAACAAGATGACAATCCTAACGTAGCTGCCAATCCTATTGCGAATATATATTTTTTCATAATCGTTATTCGTTTATTTGTTATTTATTAGAATGCAACATTCACGCCAAACACCAGTTCTTTGGTCATCGGGTAATAGATAGAGCCATTGCCCTCGGGGTCGTAGTCCTTCGCCTTGCTAAAGGTGAAGAAGTTCTTCATCGTTCCGTAGATGCGTAAGCGGGACAAGCCTGCCTTTCCAATCCATTTCAAGGGCACATTGTAAGCCAGTGTCACATCCTTAATCTTCAGGAAGTCACCCTTCTCATAACCCAGCGTACTTGCATAGAGGGGGTTGTTGTCGCCATAGAGCGGACGGGGCATATCGTTGGTGGGATTAGACGGTGTCCAATAGTCATAGACTGTCTGGTTCTGCCATCCGCTACGGATGAAGCCCGACTTGCTGCTATTGACGATGGTATGTCCAAAGCGACCATAGAGGAAGAGGTCAAGTTCCCACTCCTTATATTGGAATTTGTTGTTAAAGCCCATGGTCAGTTTCGGCGTGCGCTGACCGATAATCATACGGTCCTCCTCTGGAGTAATCTGCCCGTCACCGTTCACGTCTAATACCTTGATATCACCGGGCTTCTGACCAAACTTGGCTGCCTCTGATTCTTCATTGCTCTGCCAGATACCTACTTTCTTGTAGTCATAGTACACGAGGGTAGGCTGACCGATAAACCAGCCGTTCAGTTCATCATCCTGGTCGCTGTTGATGCTGACAATCTTCTCTTTGGTGTGACCCAAGGTCAGGTCTGCATTCCACTTGAAGTCTTTCTTGTCGAAGATGACGGCGCTGATGCTGGCCTCAATACCCTTTGTCTCCGTTTTTCCCACATTGCTGATTACTTCGTCAAATCCCGTATGCCCAGGCAGCAACATCGGCAGCAGCAAGTCACTCGTCCATGTCTGGTACATGTCAATCGAAGCATAAAGCCGATTATTGAACATACCATAGTCAATACCCAAATTGAGCACGCTGGTCTTTTCCCACTTCAAATCCTTGTTGGCAAGGCTATAAGGACGATAACCATAGGCAGGTACTCCATTCCAGTCATAATAGGTCTGGCTCAGTCCGCCCGTTGTCTGATAGGCACTCACGGCACTGTTACCCGAAAGACCATAAGAGAGGCGGAGCTTCAGGTCGCTTACGGCATCCACGTTCTTCAGGAAGCTCTCCTCCTTGATGCGCCATGCGGCAGCCACGGAGGGGAAATAGCCCCACTTGTGTCCATCGGCAAGCACTGAGCTACCATCGGCACGTACCGTCAATGTGAGCATATACTTGTCCATCAACTTATAATAGATGCGTCCGAAGAAAGACAGCATGGAGGATTCCGTCAGCGAACTTTCAATGTTCTTGTCTGCCTCTGCACTTGTCAGATTGTGGTACTGCATGGCATCGATGGCAAAGCCTTTACCTTCGGCAGCAAGATTCTCGTAATGGCTCTTTGACATGCTGTGACCTGCCATTGCCGTCAGGTGATGAACACCCCAGTCATTGCTGTAGGTCAAAATGTTCTCCCATGTATAGCCATTGTTGTGCGTCTCGGTTTTTCTTGCGTATGCGCGACCACTATTGCTTTGCGCATAAGAAGAATTGACACCCTGGAACAGGCCGACAGTAGTGGACTGGAGATCCACACCGAGGTTAGTGCGATAGTTCAGCCCTTTCGCAATGTTCCATGAGAGATAGCCCGTTCCGAATACACGATATGCCTTGGTCTCGTTCAGATAGTTATCCTTGTCCTGGTCCACAAGCAGGTTTACGGAAGTGGAGCCACTGCCGAAAAGCGGCAAGCGATTGATACTGCCATCCTCGTTGTAAGGCTTTGCCAACGGGGAATAAGTGCGTGCATAGTGGTATGCTCCGCTTGGTGAGGAGTTCTGACTGCGATAGTTCACGTGCATGGAAGCCCCGACCTCCAAGTCCTTACCCATCTTATGGGTGACATTGAGACGGCCTCCATAGCGATTCATTTCATCACCGCGCAGCAAGCCTTTCTCATTCTGGTAGTCAAGGGAGAAACTTGCCTGTGTCTTGTCCGTTCCTCCACTGATACTGGTCTGATAGTTCTGCGTGAAACCGCTCTGCATCACGAGGTCGAGCCAATCGACACTGATACCGCGGTTCAGCAGGTCTATCTGCTCAGAGGTAAGGAACTGGGAATCGTCCGTATAGCTACCTGCAGCAATCAATGCCTCACGCTGGAATGCCACGTTCTGCTCTGCGTTCATAACATCAGGCATGCGGGTTTTCAGCACCGGACCTGCATAAGCATTGAACTCTACTTTGGCTTTTCCCTCCTTACCTTTCTTGGTCGTGATGATGATAACACCATTAGCACCACGGCTTCCGTAGATGGCTGTCGTAGAAGCATCCTTCAACACCTCAATAGACTCGATATCATTCGGGTTGATGGTAATATCCGAACCGTATGCGATACCATCTACAAGAATAAGAGGTGAGTTGGAGGCTGTCAGTGAACGGTTTCCGCGTACGTTAAAGCTAAAGCCTGCTCCCACGGCACCGCTTGATGGGGTCAAGTCCAGACCGGCAATCTTACCTTGAAGGCTCTCCAATACGTTTGTTGTCGGAACGGCGGTAATGTCCTTCTGCTTCAACTGGGAGATAGAGCCGGATATATCGCGCTTCTTCATCACGCCATAACCCACTACTACCACTTCGTCAAGCGACTCATAACTGAACTGCAGCACTACGCTGATCACGCTTTGGTTTCCCACTTTCACTTCCTGTGTGTCATAACCCACATAAGAGAATTTTAGAATGGTAGAGGCACTGACATTATCCAGTGCAAAGTTACCATCCATGTCCGTTACTGTGCCGACACCACCTTCCGTGATGACGCTGACACCAATCAATGGTTCGCCGTTGGCATCCTTTACAGTACCTGTAATTGCCTTCTGTGCGTAACTCATCAGCCACAACATACATAATGTGGCTACTAAGAAACTTCTTCTGATTTGTTGATTCATTGAGTTTGTTATTTTGGTTAATATTTCGTAATATCGAACGCAAAATTAACGTGTTCTCAATGAAGTCATGGGGAAAATAGCACCAATAAAGGGGAAAATCATGCCAAACGGCGTGTTTGGCACAAATTTACCCCATCATCTGACAAAATTCTCCACTATGATGCTCAGTCCGTTGCCTTAAATCCCGTGGGTGTCATTCCCATCTGGGCTTTAAAGCACTTGGCAAAATACTTCGGGTCGGAGAAGCCACACTCATAAGCAACATCATTGACCGACATACCTTCTTTCAGCAGTTGGCAAGCCTTCTGGATGCGAGCCTCACGGATGAAATCCAACGGTGTCACACCCAGCAGGGACTTCATCTTGCGATTCAAGCCAGACCGGCTGGTGGCTGTCGCGTCTGCCATGTCACCAATATTTATATCGGCATCACTGATATGCTCCTCTATGAACTTTACGGCACGCTGCATAAAGGCTTCATCTTCGGGCTTCAGTGCGGGAACGGCTGCTGTGGCGTTTTTTGGAACGGCAGGGCTTTCTGCCTTAACCTCTTTGTTCTGAGCGTTCAGCAGGGCAAGGTAAGCCTCGTGGAGTTCCCGCTGCTTCTGCGTAATATTCTTGATGTGTCTCCGAGTACGGAGTACCCCCCATATCACCAAACAGAGCAATAGGAAATAAAGTAGTTGCGCCCAAGGGGTTTCCCAGAAAGTCGGCTTGACAATAATAGTCAGTGCGCGCGCGTTATCCACCCACACGCCATCGCCGTTTGTCGAGCGGATTCTCAGTTGATAGGTGCCTGGCCGCAAATCAAGGAACGTGGCGGAGCGGTTTTTGCCGATATAGTTCCAAGGCTCTTGCTTGCCTCCCATCTGGAAGGCATAGCTGATTCCCTCCTCATTGGCATAACTGAGTGCGGAGAAATGGATGGTGAAGCCCCTGTTAGGGGGTGTGAGCACCAACGTGTCCATGAGATTGACGGCACGCTGTATGGGCTGCGCCTGAATGGAGAGTCCCGTCAAGGCAATAGGCGGGACGAACTGACTCTTTTGAATGTCGTCTGGATGGATGACCATTGCCCCATCCTGTAAGCCAATCAGTTGCTTGCCGTTAGGCAGCTTCAACGGCACGGCATCAGAAAATCGCAGGTGGTCTTTCCAGAAATAGGCATCAGCCTGAGGTACTCGTTTTTCATCAAGATAGAGCCGTATCAACTGATTGTTGCTGACTACCAGCAGGTAGTCTTCTTCTGCTACAGCCGACAAAGCCACATCCGATGGAAAGTTTGTTGAGGTATCATAATGCCGGAACTCCAACTGCTCTGCCAATAAATCAGTTGAAAGAACCTGATTCACGCCTCCACTTTCCGTGCAGACATACAGCCGATGCTGAAAGTCCTCAGCGACAAACATGGTGGCGTTATTGCTCAGACTGGAACTGCGGTGACTGTCTTTCGTATGCAGTTTCCACGCAATATTCCTGACATTCTCATTGTTTATGTCTGCAACCCAAAGCCCCTGAGTGGTTGCGGCAAAGAGGATTCCTTCGGGGGTGATGTGAATTTGCCTGACACGGACTGCTGTCTCTTTGGGCAGTTTCAGTCCATTGTCTTTATGGACAAAGCGCAACTCTTTATCGTGTGGATGTTCCACGCAGTTCAGACCGCCATTCATTGTAGCGACCCATAGGCGGCCATGCTTGTCCTCCCTGATAAAAAACACATGGTCATGGCTGAGGGAACTGGGGGTGCCGTCATTGTGCCTGAACTGCTCCACACTGAACACGCCGCCACCGGGTTTGTCTTCATACAGCCGGAACAAACCATCTGGCTTGCTGCCCAACCAGAATACTCCTTGGGAATCCTGTATCATTGCATAGACAGGCGAACCAAATGATGTGTATTGAGCATGCAGTCTGCCATCTCGTCCAAGGTAGCCAAGCTGATTTCCATTCTTATCAAAAATACGGACAGTCGCATCGCCCTGGCTTGCTACCCAATAACGCTGTTCGCCATCCAGCAAGAAAGAGCGTATCATGGCTGGTTTTTCCTGATGGAAGAATTGATAGGGAGACTGCTTGAAAGTCAGCCGATAGGCTCCATACTTACTGCTTAGCCAGACATTCCCTTCCGTGTCTGTGGTGCAAAGCCGCACAGCTCCTTTCATCGGTATGTTGGGTGAGTAGGGATGCCACTCTTCCGTAGGCGTACCGCGCCAGAAAAGTGCGCCATCCTGCAAGATGCGCCATTCGCATCCATAAGCATCCTTGTGAATATAGGAATCTGCTATCGGGTCTTGTTCGTATTTATCGTTGAAATCTTTCAGATAGCGCGCCTCTTGCTCTTTGTTAAGTCCGTGGTATCTGCAAGTCTTGACATCAAAGAGGAATACCCGACCGTCAATCAAGCAAAGCAAATTGCCCACTTCGTCCATCATGATATCGTCAATACGGTCAGAGGGTATATCAACCCCATCACCTGCCTGCGACTTAAAACACTCAAACTGATAGCCATCATAGCGGTTTAAGCCATTCCACGTAGAGAACCACATCATGCCTTGCCTGTCTTGCACAATTTGTGTCACATACCACTGAGCCATGCCTGAGAATTCGTCATAATGCGTGACACTGCATTGGGACTGGGCATCAAGCCTCTCTGCATTCCATGTCAGTGCCAACAGTATTAGCAGTATGTATTTATACATAGGGCAAAGTATAGTTATATCGTAGATTTCTTTGGGCAAAGGTAGGAAAAAAATATTTAAACCACAAAGAAAATGGAAGAAATTGTCGTGCCACCTACCTTAAACCGCCGTTGAAAGGAGTGTCTTGCGTGGCTCACGGGAATG
>JAFLUV010000113.1 GCA_022508635.1 Prevotellaceae bacterium | reverse complement strand
TACATATAGTACAAGCAATCCATATAATTAGTATCGCAAGTGGACAAAGGCCTCCCCGTCACGGCCGGAACCCGTGCCATTCAGGGCAAGCTGAGCCCGATGACCTGTCGGGGTTGAAACATTTTCATGGCGAGACCGTTGAAATAACAGGAAATAATCGTACCTTTGCAATCAGAATAATAAAATCATAAGCCTACCTCGTGACCCTGAAAGATACCTCCTTCGTCGACCTGATGCTTAATCGGGTTTACAACGTCCTGCTCATCGCCAATCCCTACGACGCCTTCATGCTGGAGGACGACGGAAGGGTGGATGAGAAGATTTTCTCGGAATACGCCAAGCTCGGACTACGCTTCCCGCCACGCTTCCTGCAGGTACACAGCAGCGAAGAGGCAAAAGAAACAATGGCCGGCGGACAAATAAACCTCGTCATCTGCATGCCTGCCGCTGAAGACAATTCGGTGTTCGACATCGCCCGGGACATAAAGTCAGACTACCCCACCATCCCCATTGTGGTACTGACGCCCTTCAGCCACGGCATCACCCGCCGCATGCAGAACGAGGACCTGAGCATCTTCGAGTACGTCTTCTGCTGGCTGGGCAACACGGAACTGCTGCTCTCCATCATCAAGCTGATGGAGGACCGCATGAACCTGGAACACGACATCAAGTCGGCAGGAGTACAGATGCTGCTCGTCGTAGAGGACAGCATCCGCTTCTATTCAAGCATCCTGCCCACCCTCTACAAGTTCGTCCTGCAGCAAAGCCTCGAGTTTGCCACCGAAGCCCTCAACACAAGCCTCGAGATGCTACGGATGCGAGGCCGCCCGAAAATTGTGCTGGCTCGCAACTATGAGGAAGCCTGGATGCTCTACAACCGCTTTGCCGACAACACACTGGGTGTCATCAGCGACTGCCGTTTCCCCCTCACGGCAGGAGGCGAGAAGGACGAGGAAGCCGGATTCCGGCTGCTCAGCGCCATCCGTGCACGCGACCCATACGTTCCCCTCATTCTCGACTCAAGCGAGACGGACAAAGCCAGACTTGCCAAGGAATGCCACGCAAGCTTCATCGACAAGAACTCAAAGAAGATAGCCGTAGACTTGCGCGACCACCTGCGCGACTACTTCGGCTTTGGCGACTTCATCTTCCGCGACCCGGACACATTGCAAGAAGTGGCACGACTGCACAACCTGAAAGACCTGCAGGACAACATCATGACCCTGCCTGCACGCAGTCTGCTCTATCACATCTCGCACAACAACGTCAGCCGCTGGCTCGCCAGCCGTGCACTCTTTCCCATCTCAGAGTTCCTGAAGCGCATCACATGGAGCAGTCTGCAAGACATCGATGCCCACCGTGCCATCATCCTGGACGCCATCGTCGCCTACCGGCGCATGAAGAACCGAGGTGTAGTAGCAGTCTTCCAGCGTGAACGCTTCGACCAGTACAGCAACTTTGCCCGCATTGGCGAAGGCAGTCTCGGAGGCAAGGGGCGCGGCCTTGCCTTCATTGACCACTTATTGGGACGACACACCGACCTGAACGAACAGGAGGGCGTCACCGTCTGCATCCCGAAGACCGTCGTGCTCTGCACCGACATCTTCGACGAATTCATGGACACAAACGACCTCTATCAGTTGGCACTCAGCGATGTTCCCGACACAGAGATTCTTGCTCACTTCCTCCGCGCACGCCTTCCGATGAGGCTTGTCGGCGACCTGGAGACTTTCCTCGACGTTGTGGACGGACCCATTGCCATACGTTCCAGCAGCCTGCTCGAAGACTCGCACTACCAGCCCTTTGCCGGTGTCTACAGCACCTACATGATTCCTTCGGAACGCGACCGCTACGAACGCCTCTCAATGCTCTCCGAAGCCATCAAGGCGGTCTATGCCAGCGTCTTCTACCAAAACAGCAAGGACTACATGACGGCGACAAGCAACGTCATTGACCAGGAGAAGATGGCAGTCATCCTGCAAGAAGTGGTGGGCGAAGAGCATAACGGAAGATTCTATCCCGTCATCAGCGGCGTGGCTCGCAGCATCAACTACTACCCCATTGGTGACGAAAAGGCCGAGGAGGGAACCGTTTCGCTGGCAATGGGACTTGGCAAGTACATCGTAGATGGCGGCACAAGCCTCCGTGTCTGCCCCAGTCACCCGCACCAGGTTCTTCAGATGAGCGAAATGGAGATAGCACTGCGCGACACGCAGACGCACTTCCTGGCACTTCCCACCGAAAGGCAGAAAGAGGCCGGGGAGATAAGCATCAACGATGGATTCAATCTCATCAGGGTGCCTGTCCGGGAAGCGGAAGGGGACGGCACCCTGCAATGGATTTGTTCCACCTTCGACCCTATAGACCAATGCATCTACGATGGATTCTACGAAGGACGCAACCGTAAAATAATCTCCTTTGCAGGCGTACTGCAGAACGACATCTTCCCCCTGCCGGAACTGATGCGCAAGGTGCTGAAGTACGGACAGGATGAGATGAAGCGACCCGTCGAGATAGAGTTTGCTGTCAACCTGCATGCCGACCGCACCGGCGAGTTCTGCCTTTTGCAGATACGCCCCATGGTGGACAACCGCATGGAACTGGAGGAAGACCTTACTACAATTCCCGACGACAACTGCCTGCTGCGTTCGCACAACGCCATCGGACATGGCATCTACAGCGACATACAGGACATCGTCTACGTCAAGACGGAAGGCTATTCACCCTCGCGCAATCCTGCCATAGCCGAAGAAATCGAAAAGCTCAACCGGAGCTTCCTGGAAGAGCCGGGCACACCCTATCTCCTCATCGGTCCCGGCCGTTGGGGAAGCAGCGACCCTTGGTTGGGCATTCCTGTCAAGTGGCCGCATATCAGTGCGGCTCAGATCATCGTGGAGGCAGGACTGGACAACTTCCAGGTCGACCCCAGCCAGGGCACGCATTTCTTCCAGAACCTCACCTCGCTGGGCGTTTGCTACCTTACCATCGATGCTTTCCGGGGTGACGGAATCTATCGTCAGGACATTCTCAACGCACTGCCTGCCATCCAGGAGACTGAGCACGTGCGCCACATCCGCCTGGAGGCTCCTTTGAATATCATGGTGGATGGTAGTAAAAAAGAAGCTGTCATAATGGAAAATGGCAAGCCGCCACATAACAATGAACCGTAAACTATGGCTCTCTTCAACACACTAAGCGATTTCCTTTGGACCTACGTCGTCATTACGATGCTCGTAGGCTGTGCACTTTACTTCACTTGGAACCTGCGAGGCGTGCAGTTCACGATGCTGCCAACGATGCTCCGCAATCTGTTCAAGCCTTCGACGGATACCTTCGAGAGCATCGGAAAGCGGAAAATCTCATCGTTCCAAGCCTTTGCCATCAGCCTTAGCAGCCGCGTGGGAACCGGCAACCTGGCAGGCGTGGCAAGCGCTATTTTCGTGGGTGGTCCGGGAGCCGTGTTCTGGATGTGGGTAATGGCATTGCTTGGAGCCAGCACTGCTTTCATGGAGGCAACCCTTGCCCAGCTTTTCAAGCGACGCGGGCAGGAGAGCTTTTATGGCGGACCTGCCTACTACATGAAGTACGGACTGAAACGGCCATGGATGGGCATCCTCTTTGCCGTCTTCATCATCTACGGCTTCGGCCTTGCCAACCAAATCGTGCAGAGCAATACCCTGTGCGATGCCATCGGAGAGGCTTTCAGCATACCCATCGAATATGCTGCCATCGGACTGACGCTGCTGACGCTTGTTATCATCTTCGGCGGCATCCACCGCATTGCCCGCTTCTGTGCGATGGTCGTACCCTTTATGGCACTTGGCTACATCGTGCTGGCGTTCTATATTCTCGTTGTCAACTTCACGCAGATACCTGCCATGCTCAGTCTTATCGTCCGCAGTGCTTTCGGTTGGGAACAGGCGGCAGGCGGAGCCGTAGGCATTGCCATCATGCAAGGCGTGAAGCGCGGACTCTTCTCGAACGAGGCAGGTGAAGGAAGCGCGCCCAATGCTGCTGCCACAGCCACTATTCCGCATCCCGTAATGCAAGGCTTGTTACAGAGCCTCGGTGTCTTCACCGATACGCTCGTCATCTGCACCTGCACAGCCTTCATCATCTTGCTGAGCGGACTTTATACAGAAGGGGCTGACGGCATCATCCTTACGGCACATGCCATGGATCACCATCTGGGCAAGTTCGGTGCATGGTTCCTGACGGCAGCTATCTTCCTGTTTGCCTACAGCACCATCATCGCCAATTACTTCTACGGCGAGACAAACATCCGTTTCATCTGCGACAGGCCATGGGTCATCAACCTGTTCCGGGTGGCGAGTGGCGTTGTGGTGCTGGCAGGCGGATTTATGACGTTGCAGCAGGCATGGAGCATCGTGGATCTCGCAATGGCGCTGATGACTATCCTCAATCTCGTTGCCGTCTGCATGCTGAGCCGTTATGCTTTCCGTCTGCTGAAGGACTTCCGCGAACAGCGCAAGCAGGGCAAGGATCCTGTCTTCAACCCCGGAATCTTCCCCGAAGCTGACTTGGAGGGCTGGGAATAGGAACAAGCACAGGCTCAGGTATCAAGACAATAACATCCCGCTAACACATCGAACACATTATTTATACACAATGAATCACGGATTTGTAAAAGTGGCTTCTGCCATCCCTTTGGTTAAGGTTGCCGACTGCCAGTACAACGTCGAGCAGATAGAATCGCTCGTCATTCAGGCTGAGGGCAAGGGCATCGAAATCATCTGTCTGCCGGAACTATCGCTCACAGCCTACACCTGTCAGGATCTTTTCCAGCAACAACTGCTGACGGATGAAGCAGAGATGGCACTCATCCACTTGATGAATACCACGCGCAGCCTCGACATCATCAGCCTCGTGGGGCTGCCCGTACCCTTCCACGGAGCACTGCTCAACTGTGCCGCCGTCATACAGCGGGGCAAGATACTGGGTCTGGTGCCAAAGACCTACCTGCCCAACTACAAGGAGTTTTACGAAAAGCGCTGGTTCGTGAGCGGCACCGATGTGTCCGAAGGCACGGTGCTCATCTGCGGCCAACAGGTCACAGTCAGCAGCAGACTGCTCTTCCGCACCCCGTCCTGCTGCTTTGGCATAGAGATATGCGAGGACGTATGGGCACCCGTTCCGCCCAGTTCCATCCTTACGCTGCAAGGTGCCGACATCGTCTTCAACCTCAGTGCAAACAGCGATGCCGTGGGAAAGTATGCCTACCTGCAAAGCCTCCTCGCACAACAGAGCGCACGCACCATCTGCGGCTACGTCTTCAGCAGCTGCGGCTACGGCGAGAGCACACAGGACGTGGTCTTCAGCGGCAAGGGATTCATCTACGAGAAC
The DNA here is from genome assembly GCA_022508635.1 of Prevotellaceae bacterium. Lineage (GTDB taxonomy): Bacteria > Bacteroidota > Bacteroidia > Bacteroidales > Bacteroidaceae > Physcousia. Next base: position 2,372 of record JAFLUV010000113.1, on the reverse strand, counting down.
GGCATCCTGCTGGCAGAGGGGAAACGCCATCAGCTGCAAGCGCAGATGATTGAGGCAGAAATCGACGTAGAGCGTCTCCGGGCAGAACGTCGCACGAACACCACCTTCGCTGCCTGCGCAGCACAACTCAAAGGGTCAGGAAACAGAGTCTGGGAGAACGGACAACCTGCTGCCTCCAATGCTCAGTACACATTCATCGAAACCGAGCGCGTACCGGCTCGCCCCATCTCCTTGACGCGCGTCATTGACCCCCACCCCTTCGTTCCTGTCGGCAAACGGCTCGACGAACGATGCCAGGAAATTTTCGACATACAGATTGACGGCCTGGCAAAGCGGATTCAGCATACCGGAGCACAAACCGTAGTAGTCGGCATCAGCGGAGGCCTGGACAGCACTCTGGCCTTGCTTGTCTGCGTGGGAACCTTCGACAAGCTCGGCTTGAACCGTCGTGGCATCGTCGGCATTACGATGCCTGGATTCGGTACCACCGACCGCACCTACACCAATGCCGTCAACCTCATGAAGCTGCTTGGCATCACCATCCGGGAGATAAGCATCAAGGAAGCCTGCCTCCAACACTTTGCCGACATTGGGCACGATGCCGAAAAGCACGATGTGACCTACGAGAACAGCCAGGCTCGCGAACGAACACAGATTCTCATGGATGCTGCCAACCAGATGAACGGTTTCGTAGTAGGTACAGGCGACCTGAGCGAACTTGCACTGGGATGGGCGACCTACAACGGCGACCACATGTCCATGTACGGCGTCAATGCATCCGTGCCCAAGACACTCGTGCGGCACTTGGTAAGCTGGGTGGCAGAACGCATCGGCGACGACATCATCCGCCGCACACTGCTCGACATCGTCGACACACCCATCAGCCCGGAGCTCACGCCTGCCGACGAGCAGGGCAACATCGCACAGAAGACAGAAGATCTCGTGGGTCCCTACGAGCTGCACGACTTCTTCCTCTACTACCTGTTGCGCTGGGGATTCCGCCCTGCCAAGATATACCTGCTGGCACGACAAGCTTTCGGCCAAGCCTACGACGATGCCACCATACGCCACTGGCTGCGCACCTTCTGTCGTCGCTTCTTCGCACAGCAATACAAACGGAGCTGCCTGCCCGACGGACCGAAGGTCGGCAGCTGTTCCCTCAGCCCTCGCGGCGACTGGCGCATGCCCAGCGATGCATCTGCCAGCCTATGGCTCAAAGAGTGCGACGAATTGGGATAGGATTTCTTCGTAAATACGATGAATTCCTTCCCCATTCTCAATCTCTCAAACATCCGATGGGAATTACATATACTCCGTCTTTTCTCTGGTAAGCGTATTGACCTACACCTATGATAACCGCCATGAATGACGGTGCAGGCATTTTGCTGATGTCGATATTGTTAGCAAGTGCCATCATGTTGGCTGCACCTTCATTGATGTGCTCTTCGCCGCCCAGCTTTATCTCCAGAAGTGCATAGCTGCCGTTGCGTCGATGGAGAACAGAATCACATTCCAGACCGTTGCTGTCTCTGTAATGGTAGAGCTGACCATCCAGCGCATCTGCATATACGCGCAAGTCTCGCACCGCCATGTCCTCGAAGAAGAAGCCAAATGTCTCTAAGTCATTTATCAAGTTTTGGGGGCCAAGCCCTAAGACGGCAGTTCCAATGCTCGGATCCACAAAATGTCGTGTGTCGCTTGTCCGGATTGCAGCCTTGCTGCGCAAGTTTGGATTCCATGCCGTCAGGTCTTCAATGACAAATAGTTTCTTGAGAACCTTGATATAGTCTGCCACAGTGTCTTCATCCAGCGTACTTGCATCATTGGCAAGCATATCCTTACGGATAGTGGCGTATGAAGCCTGCTGTGAGACGTTTCTCGCATAGGAGCGCAGGAGCAGCCTTGCACGCTCAGGATTTCGCTTCACCTTGTCAACGCGCATGATATCCCGCGTCGTCACGGAATCAACATAGTCGAATGCTTGGTCAAGCGCTGCACCCTCAGAAATCAGAGTTGCCCATGGCCATCCCCCTCGGCAGGTAAGATAGGCAATGTCACCTATATCTAACTGAGATTGCTGTACATCGGGCTTCTTGCCATCAAACAAGTCTCTCAGACTGACAGTCCCTGTAGATTCCCCGGATTCGTATAGGCTCATCGGACGCATCATGATATGCGCAAAGCGTCCCGTACCGCTATGAATGGTTTCATTCGCATCTGGCAGCACAGAAGATCCTGTAAGGATGAACTGCGATGGTTTGCCACGCCTGTCCACCTCGCTCCGTATAGAGTCCCAAATAGGAGGCAAGGCCTGCCATTCGTCTATCAGGCGAGGTGTAGAGCCTTCCAACAGTGACCTGGGGCTTATATCA
>JAFLUV010000112.1 GCA_022508635.1 Prevotellaceae bacterium | reverse complement strand
GACCATAGTTCAGTTCGCCATTATCAATACGTTGCAGGTCAATGATGGGCACACGCCCCCAAATCATTGTAGCCTGATAGGTCAAGAAACCACGGATGAAGGCAGCCTCGCCCATCAGTTGCTCCTCGGCAGAGCCTGCTTGCGGATTCATTGTAGAGATTGCCCTGACAATCTTGGCGGCATTGGCGATTACCGGCCAGCGATAGTTCCAGGCATTCTGAACATAGCCATTCTCAGAGTTCATCGCTCCGTCGCAGAAATCCCATGCTGCCGTGTTTGCGTCTTTTGACTGGAGGGCACCCGTCTGAATCTCGTCCGTTCCCTGCAACAGGAACCAGCAACGCTCGTCTTTGTAGTTCTCCTTGAAAGCATCATAGATGCTCTGCATACTCAGGTCTGCAAGTTTTATGTCGGTGAGCACCTGCTCTTCCGAAAGTTGTGTCTGATTGTCCTCGTCCAGGAAATCGGAACAAGCGGTCATTCCACAGATTGTGCTTACTGCACAAATGATGCTATATATCTTTTTCATATTATTGCCGGATTAGAATGTTAGAAACTTACGTTCAACCCAAAGGTGAATGTCTTTGTCGGGGGATAGTTGTAGTCGCCTGTTTCAGGGTCAAAGCCCTTGTAGGGAGTCAGGCAGAAGAGATTGCTGGCTGTAGCATAGAGGCGGAGGCTGCTTAGGTGCAGCTTGCTGATGATGCAATTGTCAAAGTTGTAGGCCAGCGTCAGCGTGGAAAGCCTCAGGTAGTTTGCATTCTGAACCACGAGGTCTGTATCCGACGGCTTGTAACCATTGTAGCCGGAGGAGTTGCTGACGGCTCTCGGGAACTTTGCGTCAAGGTTGGTGGTACTCCAACGGTCAGCCAAGTCGGGGGAAGCCTGAGACAAGCCGACACTGCTGGTCAGATTCTCGTAATAACCACTGATTTTCTTTGCGCCAAGGGCGTAGGTGAAGATGGCATTCAGCGTGAGGCTCTTGTAACGCAAATCTGTGTTGAAACCACCATACACCTTGGGGTCGCTCTTACCAACAATGTCGCGGTCGTACTCGTTGATGACACCGTCGGGTCTGCCTTCAGGACCGGAGATGTCTTTCACATAGAGGTCGCCCACTTCCACGGTATGACCGTTATAGTTCTTGCCCTCCCACTCGGCGCGGTTGCTCTCGTTGGCAATGCCACCGGCGCGGTAGGTGTAAATGGTGTGCAAAGGCTCGTTTAGGAAGATGTTGCCTTCTCGCTCCGTTCCGTTCAGAATCTGCTCGACATCACCGTAGAGTTTCGTCACCTTGTTGCCGTCATAGGAGATATTGCCGCCGAAGTTCCAGCCGAAGTTTTTCTGTTCGACGAGGCGGGCGTTCACGCTCAGTTCAAATCCTTTGTTCTCCACTTTGCCGATGTTCTCCCATGTGGTTGAATAGCCTGAGGTCAGCGGCAGCGAGTGCTGCATTAGCAGGTTGTCGTTGATAATATAGAACAGATCTACTGATGCCGTGATGCGGTTTTTCAGGAAACCGAAGTCAATTCCAAAGTTAAACTGTTTTTGCTTTTCCCAGGTGATGGCAGGTGTTCCGCGCATTCCGCTTGACGCATAGCCAGCCATTCCCACGGTGTTTCCATCCACGGTCTGGCGCTGTGCCACAGGATTATACCAAGTGGCATACACATAGTTGGCGATGTCCTGATTACCAACCATACCATAACCAAGGCGGGCTTTCAAGCGGCTAAATGTGTTCTGGTCTTGCATAAACTGCTCATTGGTTGCTTCCCAGGCAAAGGAGAAAGAGGGGAAGATGCCCCATCGGTGGCCGCTGTCAAACTTTGATGAACCGTCATAGCGTGCCGTCGCCGTCAGGAAGTAACGACTGTCGTAATTATAGTTCCCGCGCACGATATAGGACAGCAGGGTCGAGTTTCTGAAATCTGAGTCGATGATGGTCTTCTCGAACGCGGCAGCACCTGCCAGTTCGTGATAGCCCAGATGGTCGCTGGGGAAGCGATAGCCACGTGCAAGGTCGTAGTTGTTCGACTCTTTGCTCATGCTGGTGCCTGCCATCACGTTGAGTTTGTGCTTGTCAATTTGCGTATCATACGAGAGTGAGTTGTCCCACTGCCAGTTGGTCTGCTCAAAGCGCTCATGCTGTGCGATGGCATCGCCTGACTCGTGGCGCACCGACTCCTGAATATTGCCGGGGGTATAGGAAAACCAAGTCTGAGCCGCATAATCCACGGAGAGCGTAGATCGGAAGTTCAAGCCCTTCATCGGATTGATGTTGATGAAGTTGGAGGAGGCAAGGCGTGTTCTCGTGCGGTCTTGTCGCACATCCATAGAGTTGAACGGATTGTACTCGTTGTTGTAGTTCTCTGTTAGTGCCTGATAATAGACGGTCAGATACTGGCTCTGGTATTTCGTCGCAGGATTCATATAGGGGGCATAGTCCAAAATGGGATTGGCACTCAGTGCCTTGTTATAGACATCATCAGAAGGGATGGCATCCTGTGTGCGGGTAAACGTGGTGTTAGTACCCACCTTCAGCCACGACTTTACGTTATACTCGGCATTGAAGCGACCAGAGTATTTATTCTGGTCAGAGCCTTTCACGATACCCTTCAGGTTGGAATAGTTCAGGCTGAAATAGACGCTACCCTTGTCGAATGCCTTTGAGAAGCTGACATTGTGATTGTGCTGTACGCCTGTGCGAACCACCTGATTGAGCCAGTCAAAACTTCTCCACTGACTACCGTTGCGACTTGCGAACTCTTGCTCGGAAAACGCAAGGTTAGTGCCGAGCAGGGTGCTGTTGATGTATTCCTCGCGGTTCTCGGAAGGATTGTTGCGCAAGTAGCCGTTGGCAAAGGCATCGATGCGCAGGTTTGCCAAGCCCGTGGCATCCATCGTCTTGGGTCGTTGGGTCATAGAGGAAATGCTTACCCAGCCGTCATAAGTGACGCTGCCCTCCTTGCTTGCACCCTTCTTTGTGGTAATCAGCACGACACCATTTGCACCGCGCGAACCATAGAGGGCTGTGGCAGATGCGTCCTTCAGCACTTCAAGATGCTCCACATCATTGGGGTTGATGCTGCTGAAACCGCCAAAATCATTGTTCATCACCATACCATCTACTACATAGATGGGATCAGAGCCGGAATTGATGGTGTTCAGGCCTCTCACACGGATGCCGGAATCGTCGCTGGGGCGGGCACCCGGCTCCACGAACACACCAGATACTCGGCCTTGAAGCGCCTGATTGACATTTGTCACGGGCTTCTCCGTCAGCGTTCTGCCGTCCACGCTGCCCACTGCCCCAGTCAGGTCGCTCTTTTTCATAATCGTACCAACGACCACCACCTCTTCTATCTCCGCATTATCCTCCAGTAACGTGATGTTGATAGGGGCATCGTCTTTCACTTTGATTTTCTGCGTGACGAATCCGATGTAGGAAATCGTCAGTTCGTCTCCCACGGCTGCCTGCAACTGGAAGTTGCCGTCAAAGTCGGTAATCGTTCCGTTGCTGGTGCCGGTGATAATCACGCTTGCACCGATAATCGGCTCTCCGCCATTGTCCTTCACATTACCCGTGACCAATGTCTGGGCCATCATCTGATTGTAAAGGCCAAGAATCACTACAATCAGTAATAAAATTCTTTTATTCATAATCTAAAAGTTATTGGTAAATTATTCCTTGGTTATCTCTATCAGGCGGCTGCTCATATCCTCGCCAGTCGTCAGCGGAAGTCCAATCTTCATCAGATAGTCACCATAGAAGACCTTGCCGTCGAACTGCATCCTTGACTTCTGCCCTGGCATCAGGCAGATTTCCTTGACTCTGTACTTGGCATTGGCATCAAGCCCTTCAAGGCGTGTAGGCAGCAACTGCTCGTTGAAATCGGGGTGTATATCGTAGGCTGCTACCAATGCGTGGCTCTTGTCATCGCTCACGCGCTCTAATACGCAGTGCTTGGTCTTATAGGGAGATACCAATCTGTAGAGGTTGGGCGAGTAAATGACTGGCTTCAGGCGATTGTACTCCTTTACAGCCTCACGGCAATACTGCAAGTCATCAGCCTTCATGGACTTGAGACCGATGTCAAAGCCGAGTTTGCAGGTAAAATCTACATCCACGCGGAACTTCACGCTGGCACGCTGATTCCAATTCGTAACGTGTGAACACATCGCCTTTGAGGGCATAAACTGGGAAAAGCCCCACTGGATATACAGACGTTCTACGGGGTCTGTGTTGTCAGAGCACCAGAACTCGGTGAAGTATTTCAGCGCCTCAAAGTCGCAACGGCCTCCACCACCTGAGCAGAGCATCATCATCAAGTCGGGATATTTTGCCTGGATGCGGTTCAGCACTTTGTAGAGCCCGCGAACGTAGTCCACATAGAGATTGCCTTGATTCTCGCCCTCCATTTGTGAGTAGATGTTGGTGATGGGTGAGTTGCAGTCCCATTTGAAGAACTTCAGGCGGGGATTCTCCGTCATCAGGTTATCCACCACGCCAAATACGAAATCCTGCACTTTGGGATTGGTCAGGTCGAGCACCAACTGATTGCGGAAATAGTAAGTATCACGGTTGGGGAGCGTCAGAATCCAGTCGGGATGCTTCTCTGCCAGTTCGCTCTTGGGATTCACCATTTCCGGCTCAATCCAGATGCCGAACTCCACGCCTGTCTCATTGGCCTTCTTCACAAGATAGGGAACGCCGTTAGGCAGTTTGCTCTTGGTTGGCTCCCAATCGCCAAGTCCGGCAAAATCGTCTTTGCGGGGATATTTGTTGCCAAACCATCCATCGTCAAGCAGAAAGAGATCTACACCGAGGTCTTTTGCCTCGCCAAAGAGATTGGTCAGTTTTTCCTCGTCGAAGTCAAAATAGGTGTTCTCCCAGTTGTTGAGCAAGGTCATGCGGTCTTCGTCGGCCTTGAACAACTGATGGTTCAACGCCCAGCGCTGGAAGTTGCGGCTACCCTCTCCGCTGCCGTTCTGACTGAGGGTAAAGATAAACTCTGGTGTGCGGAATACCTCGCCCTTTTTCAGCAGATAGTTTGAGGCATCGGGATTGATGCCGCTGATGATGCGCAATTCGTTGTTATTATCCACCTCAAACGTGAAGCGGAAGTTGCCAGTCCAGGCAATCGTGCCCATCAGCACCTCTCCCGCATTCTCCTGAACAGGGCCGGTTGTGCTGACCTCAAAGAACGGTTGGGTAAGCATCGTGGCGCGTGTGCCGAGGCGGGAGTCAATCACCTTCTTGCCAAATGTCAGCGGGGCTTCGCTCATATGCATCTCCTTCGCCCAATTGCCGCTGAACTCAGTCAGATAGTAGGCATCAGACTCCATATAGAGCATAGAGGAGGCATAGCGGGTCAGATAGACCTTGCCCTTTTCCTGATGCTGTATCTCGCTCCACTGCTTGATGATATTCTCTTTCTCGTAGGCTACATAATATAACGTGACGCTGACCGGGTAGAGTTCATCCCTCAGCTGGATGGTGGTCTGCACACCGCCGTCCACATTCTTCTGTTCGTGCGATACATATTTCAGCACGGAAGTAGGATTGCCGTCGGCATGCCTGATTTCCATCGCGGGCTCAAAGTAGTCTTCCGTGCCCATTACAGGATAGACCTCATTGCCGATGGCGGAAGTGGAGGAGTTGGTGCCACGCGGCATGTCCAACTCGTCGAGATTAATCCCCGACGCTAACCTTGCACCAAAATAAGTCTGGTACAGGCGTCCATTGTCTTTTACTTGCATCACTAACTGCGTGTTGCCGGTGGTGATGGAAATGTTTGTCTTGGCATACCCGAAGGCTGTAAATAATGCCATTGCTGCTGTTAAGATTGCTTTGTTCATATTAATATTGTTTGAGTCAGGTTTTCGGTTGCAAAGGTATGGGATAACTGCATCAATTGTTTGCGTCGGTAGGGGATAGGTAGGTTAGTGGTAAATGGTCAGATTCGTAAGTTACTTATTTGCAATATTTTATATATAGCCATTGAAAAGTGTCAAGTAGATGTGATAGTTTGCAGATATTTTCGTATCTTTGCAGCCGAAGACCTGAAACAGACGAATTATGCAAGCAAGACTTATACTTTTGAGCATTATTTCCTTTCTCGCGATTGGAGTCTCAGCCGACCATCGGCTGTTGCTCCGTCTTGACAGCGTGATAGCAGAGCGCCCCAACATTTCTGCGATGAAGGAACAGAAATTGGATAATATGCGCAAGGAACTCGTATTGGCATCGACCGACGAGGCAAAACTGAGGCTATACGACCAGTTGTATCAGGAGTACCTTACATACAGGTACGACTCGGCTATGGTCTATGCCATAAAGGGCTACGAGCTGGCAAAGCACATAAACAGCCAGTATTACCTCAACAAGTTCTTAATCAGCAGCACGCTGACTAATGTCAGAGGGGGCTTTTACAGTGAAGCCGAGGATAACATAAGAAAAGTAAAGCCAGAGGAACTGGATTCCGTCCTTAAATATGAGTACCACATTGCCCAGTTCTGGCTCTATCTCAGTATGCGAGAATATACTGACGACCCACGAGCGAAAGATGACTATAAGCAACGGATGGACAGTTGTCTGCTGAAAGCAATCCAGTATGAAAGGGAAAACACGGTAAACTGGTTTTACCTGATGGGTGAGAAGATGCACTACGTGGACGACGACAGCAAGCAGTCTGCCGTCTATTACCAGAAAGTAGTAGATATGGCTCCCATCAATTCCAAACTATACGCCTCCGCAGCCTTCTCATTGGCACGCTGCTATATGGACAAGGGCGATATGGATATGTACGTGTCGTGGCTGACCAACTCTGCCATATCAGATATGATAACCCCACTGAAAGAGAATCTTTCCCTTCAGGAACTGGCAATGTACCTGTTTGAGAACGACCCAAATCAGGTGGAGCGCGCCACCCGTTACATCTACTGCTCAATGGAAGATGCACAGTTTTTCAACAACCGCTTGCGCATTATCGACATATCCCACAAATTCCCGGCGATACTTTCTGCCTACACAAACAAGATAACACAGCAGAAATCCCGCATCCTCTACGGGCTTGTCGGGCTTGGCATACTGGCAGTGGCATTTCTCGTAGCGCTACTGTTCATCAAACGCCAAAACACGGCGCTCCACAAGCGGAGGATAGAATTACTGGACAAGAACCAGGAACTGCACGAGCAACACGAGGAGGTCAGGCGGAAGAATGCCTTGCTTGAAGAGCAGGGGCACCAGCTCACTCGGCTCAACGAGCGGCTGATAGACACGAACTTCAGGCGAGAGGGACTGGCAAAAATCTACATAGACCTCTGCGCCAAGTATATTGACAAGTTGAAGAAATACCAGACACTGGTGCAGCGCAAAATCAAGGCCAATCAGGTCAGCGAACTGCTGAGCACTATTTCCTCGTCGCGCATATCAGAGGAAGATGCCGCCATCTTCCTCGGCAAATTCGACAAGGCTTTCCTAACCCTCTATCCCACCTTTGTGCAAGAACTGAACACCCTACTGGCTCCCGACCAACAAATCATCGTCAAGCAAGCCGACACCCTCACCACCGAACTTCGCATCTATGCCCTCATCCGTCTCGGTGTCAAGGAAAGTGCCGAGATTGCCGACCTCCTTTTCTACTCCCCGCAAACCATCTACAATTACCGCTCTGCCGTCAAGAACCGCGCCATCAATAAAGACACCTTCGACGATGATATTCAGAAACTCTGCACAGTGATATAAGCACGGAGAAATATAAAA
>JAFLUV010000111.1 GCA_022508635.1 Prevotellaceae bacterium | reverse complement strand
GCTGGCCTGAGGAACCCGTACATCGAGGAAAACTCTCCCGGCGAGCACGAAAAAAAATGAATCGTAAGGCAACGGTAGAAAAATTCTTGGTCAACACTTTGAAATTTCTTGGTCAAGAAAAAAAAATTCTTGGTCAAGAAATTAAAATTGTTGGCCAAGAAATTTCAGAATGTTGGCCAAGAAATAAAAAACTGTCCGTACAGAAATCAGAATTTGCTACCGGCAAGCCGTCACCTCCCGGTATGCCGTCGACGGGTTTCCGCCTACCCTGCCCTGTCGCTGCGGTGATTTTTCCTTTTGGCTGTATTGCGCGTCTGAAATATATGTCGTACCTTTGCAGGGCAATCAAACGAAACGAACTCTTGAAGCAATCCTTTAGCGATAGGTGTTGCCGTTTGGCACAGTCGGCACTCTTGCCCGTGCGGGAGATGCCGGTCTTCTTTACCTTCACGCTGCTCCTTTCCTGTGTGGTGATACCCGTGGCGTGCTATGCCACCGGCGCCTTCCCGAAGCCTTTCGTGTTCGCGCCTGCCGTTTTCGACTGCTATCTGCTGACGCTCTCGGCCTTCGCATTCAAGCATATCCGGCTGGCTTGGCTCGTCTGGCTTACGTCCATCCTGCTGCTTGGCGGTGAGGTGTTCAGCCTGCTGTGCTATCAGTCCCCCTATTCGATGACCGTGCTCCAGCTCATCCTGGAGACAAACATGCGCGAGGCGACGGAGTTCCTGCGCGGTCACGGCGTTGCCAGATGGCTGGCAATGTCCGCAGCCATCACCCTGGGCACGATAGCCATGGCTGCCGCCCTGTGCCGGGTCTCCTCGCGGATGCCCCGCCTCAGACGCGCCTGCCTCCTCTCCGTCGCCGCCTTCCTGCCCGTGTCGGCACTGTGCCAGGCATACTCCTACTTCCGTCTCTGGCAGGCTTACACGGCAGACGTCACTACGACGATAGCAGAGAACAAGTACATGCCCCTGCGCAACAGCCCGCTCGTCCGCTTCCTCTACGGACACGCACTCAACGTCGTGAGCACGAAGGAACTGGGAAAGCTTGTCCGGACGGTTCGGCAGGCAGAGGCCGGCAGCTGCACGTATCGCAGCCCCCTCATCCTCCTGCTCATCGGCGAGTCGTACAACAAGTACCACTCTCCTCTCTATAATCCAGAGGCACGGCAGACGACGCCCGGCCTTTGTCGCCTGCGCGACCAGGGCAGCCTCGTGGTCTATGACGACGCCGTCGCCCCCTACAACGTCACGAGCAAGACCTTCCGCCACATGTTCTCCACGTACTATCCCGGCTGCGGACGCGAATGGGTGGACTGCATGCTGTTTCCTGCCGTCTTCCGCAAGGCAGGCTATCGCGTCTGGTTCATCACCAACCAGTTTGCAGGCGAGGAGAACAACAAGGACCACCACGACCACGCAGGCGGTACCATCTTCAACCAAAGCGAGCTTCGCCGCCTTCAGTTCACCCACATGAACACGGAAAGCACCCGCTACGACATGGAACTGCTCTCCCAGCTGCCGCCAGCAGACACGCTCGCAGCCCAGCCCTCGCTACTCATCTTCCACATGATAGGACAGCACGAGGACTATCGCGAGCGCTATCCCGCAGAGTACAGCCACTTCACGGCCGACAGCATCCGGAACCCCTACACGGACAAGCGGGGACGCCAGATAGTGGCAGAGTATGACAATGCCACGCTTTACAACGATGCCGTAGTGACAGCCTTGCTTGAAAAGTATGCCTCGCAGGACGTCGTAGCCGTCTATCTCTCTGACCACGGAGAAGAGATTTACGACTGGCGCAATTCATGCTATCGCACTAACAGCGACTACATGACGCCCGAGATAGCACGCTTTCAGTACGAGATACCGTTGCTCTTCTACGTCTCGGACAGCTACAAGGCGAATCATCCCGACTTGTATGGCGAGATACTGTCTGCACGCCACAAGCCTTTCCTCTCCACCATGCTGCCTTTCCTCCTTTTCCATCTGGCAGGCATCAGCCAGAGCGACTACGACGCATCGCTTGACATCCTTTCGCCCGACTACGACGAAAGCTATCCGCGCATTATCCGTGACAACATCTATTACGACGAAATCATGTCCACGGATTGAGCATTGCATGAAGCCTGTTTTCAGGACGTCGCAAGACTCCGGCCAAAATTATGGCCAGATAGGACAAAGAATATACGGAAAGCCGGGGAACAAGGCCTTAGCAGAAGCGTTCTACAGCGTAAGCAACTCCGTCACGGTCATTGCTTGTCGTAACAAAAGACGCTACCTGCCTTACGGAACGATTTGCATTGCGCGTAGCACAAGAGAGACCGGCAAGGCGCAGCATGCCTAAGTCATTGTAGCCATCGCCACAGCAGAGCAGTTCTTCAGCCTTGCCGCCTAACAGCGACAAGAGTTCCTGCAAAGCCTCCGCCTTGTCTACGCCCTTTGGCATAATCTCTAACAGAAAACTTTCGCTGCGACAAACACTCAGGCTGTTCTCAAAACGCTTGCTAATGCTTTTCTCCAAATGCCAAAGTCGACGTGGCGAACCCGTGATGATACATTTATGCTGGGGATCGGTAATGGTTTTGACAAAGTTGCCTGTTTCGAGCAAAGGCATCCTGTTAGCACGGGCAATATATCTCGACCACTCGTCGGGAATACCCTGTACGACAATGCTGCCTTCCTTGTATCCATGGATATGGAAGCCCGCGGGAACCATTGCCGCAAGCTGAGGAATAAGACTTTGTGGAATCGTCTGTTCCTTAATGGCTTTTCCTGCTGCACAATCCCAGATGACACTGCCATTATAGGCAATGACGTAGCCGCGATACTTGTTCAACTCTAACTGACTGGCAAAAGGAAGGATGCTGTGGAGAGGACGTCCACTGGCAAGGATAACAGTAAGCCCGCGCTCCTGAGCCCCGACGAGCACTTCCAGAGTGCGTGGCGTGATAGCCTTGTCGGAAGTAAGCAACGTGCCGTCGAGATCGGTGGCAAGAAAGCGAAACTTCATTCTTCACTCAGTTTAAGGATGAGCGTCGTTGCACCAATAGTAACGACAGAACCGTCCTGAAGTCGGATACGATCCTGATTGCGCAGTATTTCGTTCATGTAGAAAGTACCCGTACCTGAAGGCGCATCGCGGAGGATGTATTGTAATTGCCCGTTTTTATCCCGCTGTACGCGGATGATGCAATGGCGCGTATCTACGCTGGGATCAACGGTCTCGATAGGCTTATTGATGTTAGTGCCGTGGACGTAGCGACCGAAAACGTTGTCGCCCATCTCAAGCTGTATCTCCTGGCGAAAGTGAAAGGCATTCTCCACCACGACAATCGTCCCTACTACTCCTTCAACACTGGCAGATGAAACATTCTCCTGATTCTTCTTATCAACGGAAGACAGAAAGGCATCTGTCTTTATCGCAAATTGCTTGTTGCACTGGCTGCAAATAAAAACGAGACGCTGACTAAGTTGATAGCGCGTCTCGTCAAAGAAAGTATAAGTGTTACATTTGGGGCAACGAACTTTTTTCATATCACTTTTGGAGTGTTTTAGTTGATTTGAATCATCTGTCCTTTTACGCGGTAGGGCCACAGTCCTGAGAATTCATCACTTGCTTTGCGCATCCGTCGTATCTCTTCATAGGCATCATCCATAGAGCTAAAGCCGGGAATGAGTACACGCACCATTCCCCCTACTTGGCAGGCCATTGCGTCATACCCCTGCTTCTGCAGCTTATCAGCCAGCCAGACGGCATTCTTCTTGCTGATAGCACTGGCTACGACAATGGCGTAGTCACCAGAGACTGACTCCTGATCCGTAACTGGTTCTGCCTTGGCAATAGCCTTATGAGCAATATCAGTTTCTTTGGTGACTCCTACGATCGGATCCTCTGCCTTAACATCTGTGACAGTCTTTGCCTCAGATACGACATGCTTAGGTACGACTTTTTCCTTAGCAACAGGAACAATGGTTTTTGGTGTCAACAAGAACTCCGTTTCAGCCTTTCGATTAGATGTCTCTGCAATAGGATTGCCAAAAGGAGACGTGAAGGTAAAGAAGAGAATGATAGAAGCCGCAATGGTTGTTATATAATTAAATATACGGCGATTGATGCGTATGGTTATAATGTCAGAATCTGAATCAAGACTTGTTACTTTCGTTCCACGCACGGCTTGTGTCTTTTCCCTATGCTGGCGGACATCGTTGCTTAACTTTTTAAATGATACGGCATCTAATCCATAATAAGCAGGAGACTCTATACCAGATTGTTGTGGAACGAAACTTAGTTGGTTGCTTTGGGCATCGCGCAACAAGTACCCCATACTGCCGATTGCGACTGAACCTTCTTCACTGAGTGTCTGTAAGAGCTCATCTACATACTCCGTGCACATTATGCGCGCTTCGTTAATCTGCAAGTTATGTAGCTTAGAAAGCGAAGTTATGAATTCTTCACCTGTCTCTTGTTCGTCCCAATGAAAAGTTACCGAGCGATAGGGTGGCAGAAAAAGACCTTCTTCTTCAACGCGTTTGCTGCGCATGTTCATGACAATAAATGTACCCAATTGTGGCACACTCACATCATTGTGATTGAAAAGCAAGTATTCTATATGTGTTGACAATTCTATCATGAGCGCAAAGGTACGACAAAAGCATGAGAGCCCCAAACAAATCAAAGGGAAGTTATCAACTAAATTTCAAGAAAAACTTTAATCATCTATTTCTTTTGAAGCCTTAATTAGCTCTGCTACTTCTGGTTTAATCTTATAACGCTTATTTAATCCTTTAACAATATCATCTGTAATATTGTACTTAGGATTAGCGATAAGCAAGTTGTCACCAGCTTTAACCATGACATAGTCAAACTTCTTCGTCTTGTTATAGCGTTTCAGGAAAGATTGGATGCTGTCACGAGCCTCGTCATTAATACGAGCTTGTTCCATAGCGAACTCAGTCTGCAGACGGTCTGCTAATTCCGCCAGTTCGTTTTGTTCTTTCTGTATGGAAGCTTGCGCACGCTCAACCTCATCGCGCGTAGTGAAGCCATTACTTTCATATTTTTTCTGTACAGCAGCAGCATGGTTCTCCAATGCACGCTGTTTCTGAGCAAGAGTCTTCTGTATATTGTTGCCTTTGCGTGTGAGCACTTCACTATAATCCTTATAGAGTTGATATTGGCTCATCAAAGTATCCAGCTCCACATAAGCGATTCTCAGATTGCTCGTCTGATCTGTTTGAGTACTTTCGGTTGTAAATTCCTCTTCACTTTTAGCACCACATGCGCTAAACAACATTGATGCAACCATCAAGAGGATTGCACTAGTAAAATACATTTTCATAATTCTATATTGTTTATAATTGTTTGCTCCTTTTGCTGATACGCTCTTTTCTCTCTATCCGCTCTATAACATCCATACTTTGTACACAATGGATGCCACGATCGCGCATTGCCTTGCTACCTCCTATATGTGTACTACCAAACCGACTTCCTGGTTTCAGAATGATCTTTACACACAAAGAAAACATGGCGAAGACAATTATTCCAAGTGTAAGTAGCGTAATTTTCAACATCTTTTACTTTATTTGGCTTCATTAAAGCTTTTTATATTTGGAAATAATCAAATAGATTTGTTTTTTCAGTCGCTAATTCGTAACTTTGCAGCTGCAAAGGTATAAAAAAGGAACACAATATCCAAATATATTATGAACGAAATAACTCTTCAGCCAGCATGCATTTTCAAATGCTTTGCACAAGTGAACCAAATACCTCGTCCCTCAAAGAAGGAGGAAAAGATGATTGATTTCCTGCTTGAATTTGGACGAAAATTAAACCTTGATACCCGACGTGATGATGTAGGTAATGTCATCATACGCAAGCCTGCCACCCCAGGCATGGAGGATTGTCAAACTATTGTCTTGCAAAGCCACATGGATATGGTGTGCGAGAAGAATAAAGATGTCAGTTTTGATTTCACTCGAGATGCTATCCAGACTTTCGTCGATGGCGAATGGATGAAGGCAAAAGGAACTACGCTCGGTGCTGATGACGGCATCGGCGTAGCTATGCAAATGGCATTGCTTGAGTCTGCCGATATTGTTCATGGTCCTATAGAATGTGTATTTACACGCGATGAGGAGACAGGATTGACTGGTGCAGAAGGCATGCAGGCAGACTTTATAAGTGGACGAATACTCATCAATCTTGATAGTGAAGATGAGGGAGAAATTTTTGTATCCTGTGCCGGTGGTTGCCGCACCTTTGCCCAACTCGAATATCATGAAGAGGTATTGCCCATGGGATTCCTTACGTTCTCACTCAGCATCAAAGGACTGACGGGCGGCCATAGTGGTGACGACATTGATAAAAAGCGCGCTAATGCAAACAAACTGCTTGCCCGTTTCCTATACCTCTGCCAGCAAAAGTATGACCTGCGACTCATTGACATACAAACTGGTGGTTTGCACAATGCCATCCCTCGCGAAGCTTGGTGTCTTTGTGCTGTTCCACAGAAAAACAAGGAGAGCATCACTGTTGATTGGAACCTGTTCCAGGCAGACGTTGAAGAAGAGTACAACGTGACAGAGAAGACAATGGAATTCGTTCTTGAAAGCGAAAATCCAGCGACACATGCTATTGACAAAGATTGCAGTCAGCGACTTATCAAGGCGCTGCAAGGCGTTGACAATGGTGTCTTTGCTGTCTGTCAGGATCTCAACCTTGTAGAAACAAGTAGCAACTTGGCAAGTATCCATAAGAATCCGGAGACAATGGCTATCGATGTGAACAGCAGCCAGCGCAGCAGCATCTATAGTGCTCGCATCAACATGGCGAACACTTTTGCTGCAGTCTTTGAACTGGCTGGTGCCAAGGTTGAGATTGGCGAGGGCTATCCTGGCTGGAAGATGAATCCAGATAGCGAAATCCTGCGCATTGCTATAAGCCAGTATAAACAGCTCTTCGGTAAGGAACCTGTCGTGCGTGGAATTCACGCGGGGCTGGAGTGCGGTCTTTTTAGTGAGAAATTCCCAGGTATGGATATGATAAGCATGGGGCCGACACTGCGCGGCGTACACAGTCCTGACGAAAAACTTCTTATTCCAACTGTCAAGATGGTATGGGATCATCTACTTGCCATCCTAAAGAATGCTCCCAGGAAATAACAACATTATGGCATTGCCTTATATATCTCCCATGGTCGTCATCAGTAATTTTGATATAATGCGGTAAATGAAGTTAAAATTTCTCTTGCTCTTACTGACATCATTGGCTGTAGCTTGCTCCGATTATGAGAGTTTTTCGAACAATCCCAGCTATCGTCTTACATTTTCTGAGGACACCATAGCATTCGACACATTGGTCAGTACTATACCAAGTAGCACCAAGACGCTTTATGCTTTCAACAATAATGGAAGTGGCATGCGTATCCGTTCCATACAGCTCGAAGAGGGATCTGCAAGTCATTTTCGTGTCAATGTGGACGGACGCTACCTGGCTGATGGCATCTGGTATGATTTCGAGATATTCCGCCATGACAGTCTTGTTATACGCATAGAGATGACTCCTCCAGAGGTTGGTAATAATGAGCCACTCTATTTTGAGGAAAAACTTCATTTCCTATTGGAGAATGGTGCACGGCAGACCGTTGTGCTTACAGGAGGTTCCGTAGACGCCTACATAACAAAAGGCATGATTATAGATACGAATACAACCCTTCTGACTGATAAACCATACGTTATTTATGACTCGCTTGTAGTAAAGTCTGGAGCAGAAC
>JAFLUV010000110.1 GCA_022508635.1 Prevotellaceae bacterium | reverse complement strand
CACGTGATTTGTAATCTCGGGGTCGTTGGTTCGAATCCGACAAGAGGCTCAAGGACTGGTTCAGGCCAGTCCATTCTGAAAAGAAATCCGGGTATTCCCGCCGGGAGCCCCTGAAACAGAAGTCGTCGCGCCAGGCGCAGGCGACTTTTTCATTCTCATGACAGTAGACCGACACTATAGCAGGACTTTGGAGCAGCGACTGTTGCCTTTTGTCGAGGCCGCCGATGCCGACGGGCTTGTCGGCTTCTTGTCAGCTTCCTCGCGCAGTGAGCAGCGCATTGCCGGCTACATGCTGGGCGAGAGTCTGCTCCCCGGTGCTCCTGCCGAGGTCTTCTGGCTGCTGACGGAGGCGCTTGTACGCTACGACAGCCGTGCCTTTCTCATCACGCTCATGAAGGCTTTCCTTGTTCGTCTGGAACGTTCTTTGTCTTCGCTCTCGGACGCTTCCTTTGCCCGTCTGGCGGCAGGGTTCAATGAAGTGGAGCGGCAGAAGGTGACGTTGCTCTTGCTGCCTGCACTCGATGCGCCTGGACAGGTGGAGCGGCTCTTCTCCGTGATGCGGATAGCGCGGGGGCGTAGCCAGATGGTCTACCTGGTGCGTGTCGACACCTTGCCCTGCCTCTATCTCTTGCTCCGCTCCCTGCGCTATATCGAGCACGACCGCCATGAGGTGCTGCAGGTGGCACGGCATTTGATGAAGAGGGGCACGGGGCGGAGCTTCAACCTTGCCAGCATCATCAAGGTGGCTTTCGGCCTTGAGGAACTTAGAGGCACTTTCTCCCTTCGCTTGCAACCTTATCAGATAGCTCGCCTGGAACACTCTTACGAGGCTTTCTGCCAGAGTGTATCCTGAGTGCTTGCCTTCCGTTTCATGCAGAAAAAAGCCGGCAACACAAAGGAGGTGGCTGCCGGCGTCGGAGGTTTTGGCTCAGTTGTGGCGGACGGAGCCGGGA
This sequence comes from Prevotellaceae bacterium, assembly GCA_022508635.1. Lineage (GTDB taxonomy): Bacteria > Bacteroidota > Bacteroidia > Bacteroidales > Bacteroidaceae > Physcousia. Next base: position 6,891 of record JAFLUV010000110.1, on the reverse strand, counting down.
GGCGGATACTTGAAAGAGGCGTCGTCGAGCACCAGTATCCAGTCCGTCATCTCTCCGGGAGTAGGGGAGATGAACTCTTTCTGCCCCTGGTTGCTGAACGTGCCTGCCTTCTTTGCCCTGCCGTTGCGAGGGTCGTACCACCATGCCTTTATCTTCTTTCCCTTTATGATGTCCGTGCGGACGGTGAACTTTCTGCCTGTTGGCACGTATACCATGAGGTAGGTGCCCTCTTCGTCGCGTGTGGCAGAGAAGTGGTAGAGGCCTTCTCCCGGTACGGAGGTCTGCACTTTGTCGGGCACGATGGCCGTTGCGTCGGGGATGCGGGAGAGGTACGGACGCGACTCCATCAGCTGCCTCCCGTACTTCATCTGTCCGGCTCCTGGCTGGTGGATTGCCTCTTTCCAGGACATCAGGGGGTTGTTTATCGGATTCCTCCCTTTTTCGGGGTCGAACATCTGCCACACAGAATGGTGTCCGTAGGTATGGCCGCATGCGCCGTTGAACAGGTCCCAGTACATCGCCCGCCTCACGTCGGCCGATACGGAGTGTCCCATTTCTCCGGGATTGAAACAGACGGGATGGTCTTCATAGAGCGGTTCTCCGTCTATGACCGGCTTCACGGGACGGCGGTCGTAGTCGGCCAGCGTACTGCTGTAGCGGCGGGAATACAGCACTTCGTGTCCGTTCTGTCGCATGTTGAAGTCCAGCCAGTCCTCGTCGTGGAACCATTGTGCCGAGCCAGACCAGCCTGTGGGATGGAATGTTGTCAGGTGATTGCCTTCGTCGCCGGCCTTCAGTCCTCGTGCCATCGCCCGGATGATTTCCTTCTTCTCCGGAGTGTCTGGGTTACGGTCGCCTCCAAGAATCCAGATGATGCCTGCATCCTTGTAGCGCTGGCCGAGGAACTTGCCGTAGGACTCGGCATTCTCCTTGTTGAAGAGCGGCTTCCCGTCGTTCCAGTACCTGCCCCACGTAGGCAGCAGCCCGATAAGCATTCCCAAGGAATTTGCCTTGTTTACCACGTAGTCCACATGATCCCAGTAGTCGTTGTCCGCCCCTTCCCGCAATGCAGGACGGGCGGGATCCAGGTCCGTCAGGGGCAGAAAGCCGTAGGGGTTCGGGACTACATGGCCGTCCAGCTCCGACAACGCCACAGCCTGTATCACCGTATATCCCTTCTTCGCGCGGTCTTCCAGATATAAGTCTGCCTCCTCTCTGTCCAGCCGGTGAAACAACTCCCAGGCCGTATCCCCCAGATAAAAGAACGGGGTGCCGTCGCTGTATTGCAGATAGCGGCCGTTCTCTGACACCTTTATCCTCATTTCCTGGTTTCCTGCATGGCCTGAACAAATCAGGCACTGTAAAAGAATGCAAAATACATAGCGTTTCATAAAGAAAATAGCTTAGGTTTTCTTGTATACAGCCTACTGAGAACCGTCGTCTTCCATTGTCTCTGCCTCTTGGTTCTGTGCGCCTTCGTCCTCTTCTGCTTCCGACTCTGATGCTTGTTGCCCGGCTTCGTCCTTGCTCTCCTCGCTTTGTTCCGGATTGGGTGCCGGCTCTTTGGCAGAAGCTGGCGTCGGGGCATCAAAAAGACGATAGGTGGTACGAAGCACTTTGAACTCAGTGCGACGGTTCAGGGCATTGCATATCTCCTGTTTCTCTTCGTCCTCAAGTGCAAGGATGAAGGCTTCAGTCAGCGAATCTCCCTCGTTGAGGAAGTCGTAAGTGGCTGCAATTTTGCGCGTCACGACCTTCGGGCGCTTCTCTCCGTAGCCGACAGGGGTAAGGCGGAGTGTGTCGATACCATGTGCGATGAGGTATTTTACCACACTCTCTGCACGTCGTTGGGAGAGGCGTTCGTTGTACTCGTCTGCTCCGCGGTAGTCGCAGTGGGCAGCCAGTTCGATGGTGACGTTGGGGTTTTCGTTGAGAAGGTCGACAAGGCTGTCAAGGGCCATCGTAGAGCTTTCCGTCAATTCCGCAGAGTCGAACTCATAGAAGACGTTGCGGATGAGTACGGGATGGTTGATGCTTGCCAGGGGAAATTGCAGGACAAACTCGCGACTTACGCTGCTGGTGTCTACGTGGAGCTCCTCTTTGTGGTTGAGATAGCCCTGACAAGTGCCGAGCAGGACGTAGTCAACCTTTGGCTTCACCTCCTGTTCGAAGGATCCGTCTCCCCGGACACTGAGCTTGAGATACGTACCGTCGTTGCCAACCATATAGACAAGACCTTCCGGAAGTTCGTAGCCGTCTTTTTCGTAAACCCAACCCTTGACTGTAAGTACCACCTCCGGATGATCAAAGGACATGATGTGATCCCACCCTCGGGCATCACCACGATTAGTGGAGAAGTAGCCGCGGTTATGCACTCCTTCAAATGTTATGCCGAAGTCATCGCCGCTGGAGTTCATCGGATAACCCAGGTTCTCGATAGTGTAGGGTGCAGGAAGTGATGCAGGCGGTGCCGGAGATTTGTCTATAGGCAAGTTGTTTCCATCATCGTCTGTCTCTGTTTCCTGGTCCGGATACTTGACGACAAAGAGGTCGAGCCCGCCCATTCCTACATGTCCGTTGCTTGAGAAATAGAAGTCACCGTTGGGACGGAAGGCAGGAAACATCTCATCGCCTGGTGTGTTGATGGGGTATCCGAGGTTCTCTATGCCGCCCATACCGTGGTCGGTAAGTGCAACGCGCCAGATGTCGAAACCTCCCTGTCCGCCCGGCATGTCGCTTGTGAAATAGAGCCATCGTCCGTCGGGCGAGACAGCAGGATGTGCATAGCTGGAGAGAGTGTCCTTGCCTATCTGCAAGAGTTGCGGTTTGCTCCAGGAGGCATCGCTGCGCGTACTGGTATATATCTGGGCGTAGCGAGGATAATCGGAGTCGAAGGTGCAGACGGTGAGGTACATCGTCTTGCCATCAGGCGAGAAACAGCATGCGCCTTCATCATACTCGCTGTTGAGTTCGCCTTCTGCAGGTTCTGGTTGATCCCACTTGTCCTTGTCGTTTTTGCGGCAGAAGAAGATGTCTGCACTCTTGGTTCCTGTGATGCCGCTTATCTCGTTGCCTTTGGCATCGTTACGGGTGGAGGTGAAGTAGAGCATATCACTGTCGTCTCCCAAAAGTGCAGGCGAGAAGTCGCTGCGACGGCTGGTGAGGATAGGTTCTTTCTTGATGCTATAGAGCGAGAATTTTTTTTTCCACTCGGGAGCCAGCGTGCAGCCCTGTATGCCGTTCAGCGCCAGAGTATCGCCCGGCACAAAGTCTAAGAAGGCAGTGTACGACTTTATCGCATTCTTATAGTCGCCGTTCTTTTGCTGAAGCTGTCCCAAATAGAGGAAAGCCATGGAGTCGGGATAGCCGTAGCGTAGGGCATTCTGGTAACTGCCGATGGCTTTGGCGGTGTAGTTGATGCGTCGGTAGCATTGTGCCATCTTCCATGCTCTCTGACCACGCTTCTGTTTGTCTTTTGTCTGAGTTCGCGTGTATGCCTTCTTGTATTCGGCTGCAGCATCATAGTATTCGCCTATGGCATAGAACTGATCGCCCTTCTTGACGTGGGTATCGGCTCCGCAGGCAGAGAGGAACAATCCTCCTGTTATTGCCGTAAGGCATGGGAGCACGACAAACAGCTGGCGGAGCAGGGACTTGATATGAGACATTAGTAATCAGAAGTTTATGGTTTGCAGGCTTGAGTAGTTTCTACCTTATTTATATAATATAACGTATAGGAGTTGTTTTTTATTGTCTGCCTACTTTTTCTTCTTTCGATGGGTGTATGCGGTTGTGTCCTCAATGACTGTAATGTGGCGCGGTGTGTTGTCCCGCAAGACGGAGAGGACAATGTCCGAGACCATTTGCTTAAGCTCCTCAAGGAAGGTTCTTGCCTCGTATTCATGGCGTTCTATCTGTCTCAGTTTCTTTTCCCACCGCCCGGTTAATTCTGCACTTTTTATGAGATCTTCGTGGATGATGCCAATGAGTTCTGTACCCGTCGGCGTGGGACGTAGCGAAGAACGTTCGCGGCGGATATAGTGTCGGCGAATAAGTGTCTCGATGATGGCGGCGCGGGTACTGGGACGACCGATGCCGTTCTCCTTCAGCGCATCGCGCAGTTCCTCGTCTTCCACGGTCTTGCCTGCTGTTTCCATTGCCCGGAGCAGTGTGGCATCGGTGTAAGGCTTTGGCGGTGTCGTCCATTTTTCGGAGAGCTGAGGCGTGTGCTTTCCGCTTTCGCCTTTTGTGAAAACGGGCAGTGTGTCCTGCTTTTCTGCTTCCTCATCTGTATCAGCCTTCTTCCTGAATACTGCATGCCAGCCCTCTTGGACGATGACCTTGCCTGTCGTGCGGAAGAGGATGGACGATGCATCATCGCGCTTCACTTCGCCCATGACGGTCGTCGTCTCGAAATTGCAGTCGTCATAAAAGGCGGCAATGAAGGTACGTGCCACAAGGTCGAATACTTTCTGTTCTAATTCTGTAAGGTTTTGTGGTATGACATCCGTCGGGATGATGGCATGGTGGTCGGTGACTTTGGAGTTGTCAAACACCTTCTTCGACTTGCGCAACGGCTTTCCACCTCCTAATGGACGGATAAGGTCGGCATAGGGTGCCACGCCGGCGAATGTTGTGCGGTAAAGGCTGTTCATTGTCTGCGGACACTTGGGGTAGACATCATCGGGCAGGAAAGTGGTGTCTACACGCGGATATGTCGTGACCTTCTTCTCGTAAAGACTCTGTATGATGGAGAGCGTCTGCTCTGCCGAGAGACCCAGCTTCTTGTTGCAGTCCACTTGCAGGCTCGTCAAGTCATAGAGCCTTGGCGGTGCCTCTGTGCCTTTCTTTTTCTCGACAGAAAGAATGGCAAATGGTTTTTCCCTGATGCTCTCAAGCATGGCATTGCCTTCAGCCTCCGTAGCACATTCTATTGGCTTGTAGATGAGACCTTTCGGTTTTTGTTTCTTCCCTTTTTGGGTTGCTTCGGCTACTGCTGCTGCATCCTCGGCTTCAGCCTCTTCGTCTCTTTCAATGGCACTGAACTTCGTGTCTCGATAGAGTGTGGAGAGTACCCATGACTGACGCGGGACGAAGTTGTCTATCTCTTGCTGACGGGCAACGACGAGGGCGAGGGTAGGGGTTTGCACCCTGCCAATGCTAAGCACTTGGTGCGTGCCCGATGCATACTTCAGTGTGTAGAGTCGCGTAGCGTTCATTCCGAGCAGCCAATCGCCGATGGCGCGCATCAGCCCTGCCTCGTAAAGACCCTGATAGGCACTTTGTTCCTTGAGCGTCCGGAAACCTTCGCGGATGGCTTCCTCTGTCAGACTGTTTACCCAGAGCCGCTTGACGGGACACTTTGCCGCTGCCTTTTGCATTACCCATCTCTGGATGAGTTCACCTTCCTGTCCGGCATCGCCGCAATTGATGATTTCGTCGGCATTCTGCATCAGACCTTCAATAGTGCGGAATTGTTTTTCCACACCTTTGTCTGGCTTTAGCTTGATACCGAAGCGGGGAGGAATGATAGGCAATTGTCCTAAGCTCCAGCTTTTCCACATTGATGTGTATTCATGCGGTTCTTTCAACTCACACAGGTGGCCGAAGGTCCAAGTCACTTGGTAGCCGTTCCCTTCCATGTAGCCGTCTCTCTGGCTGTTAGCCCCGAGTACGTGAGCGATTTCGCGAGCTACGGAAGGCTTCTCGGCAATGCAAACAATCATATTGCTGTTTTTATTTGCAAAAGTAATAAAAAAGTTTCAGCTTCCCAATTCTCGGCTTTCAAGTTCTTATTATGATAGCAATTTTTCCTGCTCCAGCTGTTCGCCTTTCGCCTTTTTTTCGTACCTTTGCCCCTGCTATGAAGCCGCTCATCTCTTTCATCATTACTTATCACGACGAACCGGAAACTTTCCTGCAAACTTGCTTGGATAGCATCCGCGCGCTTCCTCTTCGTGAGGGTGAAGGCGAGGTTATTATAGTGGATGATGGGAGCGATGTACCGTTTTCATCCCTTTTCCACGAAAGGGGAGACTTTATGGTGTTCCGCCAGGAGCAGGCAGGGCTATCGGCTGCCCGCAACACTGGTCTCAGTCATGCCAGCGGGCGTTATATACAATTTGTTGATGCCGACGACTGCCTTATTCCCTCTGCCTATGAAGTTGTCCTGAATCAAGTGCGAAGCGAGCAGGCTGATGTGGTGATGTTTTGGGAAACCAAGACCAACAGGCATTGGCGAGAAAAGCTTATTCCTTGGATAAATATTTGTGGAAAGCGCTGTAGTGTGAACAAGGAGGAATGGACCGGGAGTTCCTTCCTGCAGAATTCTAACCTTCGTGCGGCTGCTTGGGGCTATGCTTTCCGGCGTGAAGCGCTGGGTGACTTGCGTTTCTGTCCCGGTCTTCTACATGAGGACGAACTCTTCACACCATTGCTTTTTCTGAGGGCGGACACGCTCGTCGACCTCAGGGTGAAAGCCTACTTCTATCGTCAGCACTCGGGTACTATCACAAGCTCGAAATCCTCTGTAAAGATACAGCGTCGACTCAACGATATTCATTGTATAATCAGTAAATTAAAGTCTTATAATAATCCTTTACTTGAACGTCGTGTCAGGCAATTAACTGTCGACTACTTGCAGAAGGCCTGGACTCAGACTCATAGCATAGGAGAACTATACCGCCGTTGCCGAGAGCTTCGGACAGAAGGCCTGTTGCCGCTACCACTGAAGTGCTATTCTCTGCGCTATCTGCTCGCAAGCTTTTTATTTCGTTTTTGTCTATAAGTCGATATAGCTTGTTATATTAACGTGAGTTCGACGAATTCAAAATAGAGTTAATTGTCTGTCGATCATCCTCTCACATACGATGCACGGTTTCTTAGGGAAGA
>JAFLUV010000011.1:17465-23610 GCA_022508635.1 Prevotellaceae bacterium | reverse complement strand
AGACCTTGTATTCACTTCCTTAACAAATTGTAAGATTTCTTTGCATGAAAAAAAGAAAAAGTGTATCTTTGCAAACATTAAACACTTTCTATTGATATGAAGCGCATTACCAGGTTTGTACTTACTTGCATTATTCTTTGTGTTCTCACATTCCTCATAGGCAGTAGTTCCCTTTCGGCTCAGGCTCTTTATACTAATCCCGACACAATTCAGCAGTATCTCAAGGATCGCATAAAAGAGGTCAAAGAACAGCAGAAGGAGACACGTGTTAAGCTCAAGGAAGAGGAGAAGACATTGCGTACCCTAAACCGCGATCTCACGAAGTCCCGTACACAAGCACAAAGAGATAAAATCAAACTCAAAGAGGCAAAGCGTAAAGGCAAGTTCTATCAGGTGAAACCATACATTCCAGAAGAGTTACAGGGGGATGTCGAGGCTAAGATAAAGGCTGCGAAGGAGGCAAAAGCCGCTAAGGAGCGTGAAGCGAAGCAGAAGGAGGCAGATAAGAAGGCTGCTGAAAAAGCAGCTATAGCCGAGAAGAAACAGCAAGAGAAAGATGCTAAGGCTCAGGAAAAGGAGCAGCTGAAAGCATCGGCAAAAAGTCAGGCAAAGCGTGCCAAGGAGAAGAAAGCAGAGCAGAAGGACGAAACCAAACAGCAGGTAGAGAAGCAGAAGGACGATGCTTCTCCCGATACAGGGAAGTCTAAGCAAGCAGAATCCGCAGAAAAGAAGTCTGCTACAGGTGCAACTTCCGCAAAAAAAACTGCCAAGGAAAAAGATGCCGATACAAAATCCGATGTCAAGGAAAAGGCATCCGAAGATATAGAAAAGGAAGAAGGAAGAAAAGAAAAAGATGCCGAAAAGCAGGAGAAGGAAAAACAGGCGGCCGTGAAGGCAGCTGTGAAGGACGCAGAAGCCAAGGCAAGGGAAGCGGACAAGCGTGCGAAGGAGTCTGAGGCAAAAGCAAAAGCTAAGACCCAGGAAAAGGACGAAAAGACTTCTGAAGCTGAGACGGAAAAGTCGGATAGCGGGGAAGCTAAAACAAGGGAAAGTGACGAATCGCAACCCAAACAGCGCAAATACACAGTTCGCACCCAGAGAGAAAAAAGTGCGACGAATAAGTAAGAGGATTAGTACTAACTTTAGCAGGAAAGAAAGATGCAGACACTCATCATTTCTCAGATAGACAAAGTCGTTACTTCAGCAGCTGACATCCCCGTAGTTTTTGCGAACGCAAATATCGCCTATACTCCTGTCACTTGTGTGAATTGGCAGGAACGTTTTCCCTACAAGCCCTCTATGAATTTTGCGGTTGCCCACACGGGCGATGCCTTGCTCCTACACTATCGCGTAGAGGAACAATGCGTTCGTGCTGTGGCACAGAAAGACCAGGACAGAGTATGGGAGGACTCGTGTGCAGAATTCTTCATTATGCCAGTAGGCGACGGTATCTATTATAATGTGGAATGTAACTGTGCTGGCAAGCTTCTTGTTGCTGCGGGGAAAGGTCGCAAAGGACGGCAACCATTGCCAGAAAGCCTTATGATGGGTATAGACCGCTGGGCTTCATTAGGCACTGAGCCTTTCGACATCCGAGAGGTTCCTACTTATTGGGAATTGGCATTGATTCTGCCTGCTACCACATTTTTCCTACATGAATTCAATAGTTTCAAAGGCCTGAGTGCCAAGGGCAATGTGTACAAGTGTGGCGATGGTTTGCCTGAGCCACACTTTATCAGTTGGAATCCCATTGCAACCGACGCTCCAGACTTCCATCGTCCAGAGTTTTTCGGGCAAATAGTATTCGTATGACCCTGAAGCAACGCGTCTTGTCTACCATGAAGTCGCGCGATGTGGAGAGCGATTTCGAGCTCTATGTCACCCGCACCCCTGGTTATCTGTGGGCATTACTTTTTTGTCGGCTTCATGTACATCCCATAGCAGTCACCCTCATGGGCATCTTTATCGGTGCGGCATCGGGCTGGTTCTTTTATAGCGAGGATCTTCGTTGCAATCTCATTGGTATGCTGATGCTCATTTGGGCAAATTGGTATGACTGTGCCGACGGTCAGCTGGCGCGTATGACGGGGAAAAAGACGCTTATCGGACGCATCCTTGATGGTTTTGCAGGAGATGTTTGGTTTTTCTTTATCTACCTTGCCATCCTATTGCGTCTCTGGCAAGTTTGGGGTATCTATATCTTTTTGCTTGAGGCTTGGGCAGGTTTACATTGCCATGCTTGCCAGTGCGCCATGGCTGACTACTATCGTAATGTTCACCTCTGGGTAACGACAGGAAGTAAAGGCAGCGAGCTGGACAGCAGTGCCGCACTAAATGAACGTATGCAGCAACTGCGCTGGTCTGCAGGACAGTGGTTTGAGAAACTCTACCTTATCTTCTACGTACGCTACACACGCAGTCAGGAGCGGCGTACCCCTGAATTCCAGAAACTCCGACCGTTGATGGAAGGTCAGCCTCTCGGAAGTGATGTTCGCATAGCATTTCGTCAAGGAAGTCTGCCGCTTATGCCCCTTTGCAACATCCTTACTTTCGACACTCGTGTCATCGTCCTTTTCCTTTCGCTTCTAATAGGCCATCCTTGGGTGTATTTCGTCTTTGAGGTAACAGTACTCGAGGCCTTGCGTTACTATTTGCAACATCGTCATGAGACGCTCTGCCGTGCGTGTCGTAATAAAATATTATCTGAGGTATGAAGCAGAGTCACAACATCGCACTCATCTTAGCAGGAGGAACAGGTAGGCGTATGGGAGCTATACTGCCAAAACAATTTATGGAAATTGACGGTGAGACAGTCCTCTTGCACACATTACGTGCCTTTCAGCAACATCCCCTTATTCACGAAATCTACCTTGTTTGTATGCCTGAGTGGGAGCCTTTTGTACGTGCAGAAGCCAAGCGTGGTGAAATCAGCAAGCTGAGTGGCATTATCGCTGCTGGCAATACTTGTTATGACTCAGCACGTCGTGGCATAGAATACCTGGCAGAGCAGGAGACTCTCCCCGATACCATTGTTCTTATACATGATGTTGTCCGTCCACTCATCACTCAGGATATTATTAGTCGCAACATAGCCGTCTGTCTTACGCACGGCAATGCCATTACAGCCCTGCATAGTCATGAGGCTTATCTCAAAACATCGGACAGCAATACCGCGGACGGTCTTCTGCCTCGAGATACCCTGATGCGTGCCCAGACACCGCACACTTTCCATCTTGCTACTTTGCAGCGGATGATACGCCTTGCAGACGAGAGAGGTATCCATGAGACGCAGTCCATCATCACTCTTGCCGGCGAGCTTGGCATTGCTCCCCTGCACATAGCCCATGGCGACCTACGCAATTTCAAGATAACCGAGCAATCCGATATCCTTATCTATCGTGCACTGAAGACTCTAGAGGAGTAGCCTCTGCCTCGCTCATATTTTATAATACGTAATATTTTTAGAACAAGGAGGGTAGGTGGATTTTCTCGATGGGCAGTACATAGTTCATATAAAAGTTCAGAATATAATAATCAATAAAAATCATAGTTTATGAAAAAAGTAATCAACACCCAGAGTGCACCAGCTGCCATTGGCCCTTACAGTCAGGCAATCCAAGTCGGGAACATGATCTATACGTCCGGCCAGCTTCCTATCAATCCTGCTACGGGAGAGATGGCGGAGGGTATCAAGGAACAAACGCGCCAGTCGTTGCTCAACGTGCAGGCGATCCTGAAGGAAGCGGGTACGGGGCTGGACAACGTCGTCAAGACGACTGTCTTCCTGGCCGACATGAATGATTTTACCGACATGAACGATGTCTATTCCGAGTTCTTCGCAGAGCCTTATCCTGCTCGCTCTGCTGTTGCTGTCAAGGCTCTGCCTAAGGGAGCATTGGTGGAAATAGAGGTTGTTGCAGGAATATGATAAATTCCTGATTATTATTATAATAAATATCTTATAATGAACAAGACATTTATTATTGTTGTCGCAATAGGCTTGTTGCTGACTGCATGCAAGCAAAATGACACCCTAAATGCCCAAAGGCAAGCCGAAGCACTCGTCGCACAGATGACTATCGAGCAGAAGGCTGCCCTTATGGTGCATTCGTCCAGTCCCATCGAGGAACTGAGCATACCAGGCTATAACTGGTGGAATGAGGCGTTGCATGGTGTGGCACGCAATGGCAAGGCTACTGTCTTCCCGATGCCTATAGCAATGGCAGCTTCGTTCGATGAACCACTCATAGAAACTGTCTTTACGGCTGTCAGTGACGAAGCGCGTGTCAAAAATCGGCAAGCCATCGAGAGTGGTAAGGTAGAGCAGTATCAGGGGCTGACTTTTTGGACACCCAACATCAATATCTTCCGTGACCCACGCTGGGGCAGGGGTATGGAGACTTATGGAGAAGATCCTTACCTTACGGGTGTGTTAGGTTGTGCTGTTGTACGTGGTTTGCAGGGACCGCTTGATGCAAAGGTCTTGAAGGCTCACGCTTGTGCCAAGCATTTTGCCGTACATTCTGGCCCGGAGTACAGTAGGCACCAGTTCAATGCAGAAGCCAGTGAGCGGGATTTGCGCGAAACCTACCTGCCTGCATTCAAAGATCTTGTGACCAAAGCTAAAGTTCAGGAAGTGATGATTGCATACAACCGTTTCCGCGGGAAACCTTGCGGCGCCAGCGACTATCTCATCAATACGGTACTGCGCGGCGAATGGAAGTATGATGGTATCGTGCTTTCGGACTGCGGAGCAATCTGGGATTTCTATAACGGACACCAGTATAGCAACGATGCAGAGCACGCTGTGGCGGAGGCTGTGCATACTGGTACAGACTTGAATTGCGGAGACGCCTATCGGCATATTCCCGATGCTGTCAAGGAAGGGTTACTTGACGAAGCCGATGTAGACCGCTCTGTCGTCAGGTTACTGACGGCACGCATCCGCTTGGGTGAACTTGCTCACGACGTCGAGCCGTGGAACCATCTTGGCGATGATATCGTGGAGAGTCCCGAGCATCGGGCTTTGTCTCTCAAGATGGCAGAGGAGACGATGGTGTTGCTGCAAAACCATCATGGAATACTTCCTTTGAAGGGTGACGAGCGCATAGCCCTCGTGGGGCCGAATGCTGACAACCAGGAAATGCAGTGGGGTAACTACAATGGCATTCCGAGCCAGACTGTCACGCTGGCTGATGCCATGAGGCAACGTAAGACAGACCTTTTGACTGTCAAGGCTTGCAGTCATGTGGATCCGTCGGACTGTCTTGCTGCTGAGACATTGCTCGAAGCCCTGAAAGATGTTGAACTTGTTGTCTTTGCAGGAGGCATTACGCCTGAGCTTGAAGGTGAGGAAATGAACGTGACCCTGCCTGGTTTCAAAGGGGGAGATCGCACCAGTATAGAACTGCCAGACGTGCAGCGGCAAGTGCTGAAGACACTGCACGAAGCAGGAAAGAAGGTCATCCTCGTCAATTTCTCCGGCTCTGCCACCGGACTTGAACCCGAGACGGAGACCTGCGATGCTATTCTACAGGCATGGTATCCTGGACAGGAGGGCGGGACAGCCGTCTGCAACATCCTTTATGGCGACGTATCTCCATCGGGAAAGCTTCCCGTGACATTCTATCGTAATACCGAACAATTGCCGGACTTTGAAGACTATTCGATGAAGGGACGTACCTACCGCTATTTTAGCGACACTCCATTGTTTGCCTTTGGTCATGGGTTGAGCTACACTACCTTTGAATATGGTCAGGCGATGATAAAGGGTCATAGGCTGGTTGTTCCCGTAACGAATACGGGCAAGCGTGATGCTACAGAGACGGTGCAACTGTATGTACGGAACATGGGTGATGTGGAAGGGCCGAAAAAGTCTCTTCGCGGATTCCAGCGTGTTTCCATTGCCGCAGGTGAGACTGCTGAGGTCACCTTCTTGCTTGACGATGAGACTTTCCTTTCGTGGTCGGAAGAAAAGCAAGATATGCTACCTGCAGCAGGCAATTGGCAGTTGCTCTATGGTGGTAGTTCGGACAAGCTTTCAAGCATTGATTATGTCAGACCGTCAGTACGGTAGTGAACGTGCTGGAGTACGTTCAGTATCGCACTCCGGTACGTTCAGTATCGTACTCCAGTACGCTCAGCA
>JAFLUV010000011.1:16036-17365 GCA_022508635.1 Prevotellaceae bacterium | reverse complement strand
ACCGTACTATATAGTACATTTGGTATCGTATAGAATGGCTTGCATGTACCCATTCTTGCAAACGCCTGAGAACCCACGATTGTCCTACTTTTGGGGGATGAATGGCACATCAGCGATGACGCTGCACTACTGACAAAACACGAACTTGCAGGATATGGCACGTTGAGCCTTGCCATGATTTCCTATACATTATAATATATAGAGCTTTTGAACTTCTTTTTGCGTTTAGTGCTAAAAATTTGCATACAATGGAAAGAATTTTGTCAGTTTTTTGCTATCTTTGCAATCGTGTTTCTGTGAAAACGGTAATAAAAGAATAGTATATCAATAATAAAACAAAGCTATGACTAACAAAGAGTTCAAGGAGGCTGCAAGGCTACATCAGGTGGATTTCAAGGTAAACAATCAGGAAATAGGGGTTCCGGCAGACCGTTTCCTTGTAAGGAGGCTTGTGAGGAACGGAAAGGAGTATCTGATAGACGTGCCAAGTTCCTTGCTGTGGAAAGACTGTAAGGATGAAAACGGTGGCTACCGAATCTTCTACAGCGGCTTTCGCAAAGAGATAACAGAGGCAGTAAATGCTACGGAGTCTTCGTCCAAGGGGCAGATGGTTACGAACCTTTTGAGGAGCGAGCATATACCGTACAACCTGTTCTTCCCGATGAAGCAGTTTGACAAGGAGGGAGCCGTAAAGGTCTTCAATGATATTCTCGGAGGCGACAGGATTAAAAACATCGAGAAGATAGAGATCGAACACAATCCCGGAGGACTGAACGACGGAACAGCATTTGACACTTATGTTGAATATGTGACGCACGATAACAAGAAGGGCGGTATAGGCATTGAGGTCAAGTATACAGAAAAGGAATATCCGATAAAAAGAGGCTCGAAGGAGTGGAACGAGACGCACGACCATGTTACCTCCGGCATTCACCTGGCGGAGAACTATCGTGAACCGAGTTTCAAGTCCCGGTGGTTCAAGCTTCAGTTTATAGAAGACGTGGCGGACTTGGAAAGCGATGCCGCCAGGGAGCATGTCGTGGCGAACCCTTACCGGCAAATCTGGCGCAACCATTTGCTGGGTGCCAAGATGGTGTTGGACGGAGTCTTGTCGGAATTCACGAGCCTGACGGTTTATCCCGAAGGCAACGGGCACTTCAATGACATCTGGGAAAAGTACGAGCGGAAACTGACTCCCGAAGGATTAGAGAGCTTCAGGCACATCACGTATGAGGAGCTGTTCCCCCTCTTGAGAAAACATTTGCTCAGAGTGCCTTGCCACAATGAATGGGTTGACTATCTTGAAAGCAGGTATCTGGTAAAGTGAGA
>JAFLUV010000011.1:6185-15936 GCA_022508635.1 Prevotellaceae bacterium | reverse complement strand
CTTGCCACAATGAATGGGTTGACTATCTTGAAAGCAGGTATCTGGTAAAGTGAGAATACTTCATATCTCTGACACTCATGGCTGTCACCATCGGATAAAGGAATTAAAGGAGGCTGACCTGATTGTCCATTCTGGAGACTTCACCATGAACGGCAGCGAAGCGGAAGCCATTGATTTCATGAACTGGTTCTGTGACTTGCCATACAGACACAAGATTTTCATTTGCGGCAATCATGATGAGTGCCTTTACGGGGCAAACATAGACGGCCTTGACGGCAATGTTCATTACTTATGCAACACTGGCGTCGAAATTGACGGCATCAGTTTTTATGGTGTTCCCATGTTTATGGGCGATTGCATAGCAGAAAGGCAGGCGTGTAATTATGCCATGATTCCCAATGCTACGGACGTACTGATTACGCATTGTCCTCCTTATGGTATTCTGGATTATGACGATGATATGAACTATGGTTCAAAAGAATTGCTCCGGCAAGTTAAAGGAATAATGCCCCGGCTACATCTTTTCGGCCATATCCACCGGCATCATGGCATGACAAATGTTAATAGCATGATATTCTCAAACGGCTCAATCATGAATGAGGACTATTCTTGCCTTCAGTCCCCCAATCTGATAGAGCTGGTATAAAGTATTGTTGTCAAATCCCCGTCAATATGACTCATATAAATGGCCGTTCCGAGTTACGCAAGTCAGAACAACAATCTACATGAACCGAGGCAAGTAGTCTCGTAAATTATAGAAAAGCAAAGGCGTCGTTTCAATTTTATAACCGCATTAGAGCCTCAGAACCAAGACCGAATTTTAGCGGACACAAGAGTTCCCGAACTTGATTTTCTTCAGGTTCGGGAACTCTTGATATGTACAGTCCGATAAGAATATCAGACAGCTTTCTTACCAATCAGGTTATTTCCGGCTTACTCCGATCTTCTTTCTGTCATCAGTGATGTAGATGCCGCTTTGTTGGATGCAATCCACCCTGCGTCCCATGAGGTCGCAGACAATACTCTTGACAGCAGGGCTTTCTTTGCTTCCTTGCTCGATGAAGCCAATGCCCGTAACATCGTCGGGAACAGGTGCGATGTACCACTGCGACGGGTCGGTTGCACCCCAGGGAACAAGACGCGTATTGTCGCCGGCAAGGTGGATGTACCAGTTGCTTCCAGTCTTGTTTTCGTTGCGGAACGTACTCAGACCCGTCTGGGCACTTTCTATTGTGAAGATGCCGGCAGTCGCTGTCGAAGCAACGGGGGATGCCTGTGTCTCATTGGCACCGAGACGACCGAAGTAGTAGCTGCTCTCGGGGTGGTAGAGATAGTATTGACCATCCTTTCCTGCAGGGATGAAGCAAAAGAACTTGTCGGCATCCTCTAAACCTGTCGCATTGGCGTTGACACCTACGAAATAGGTCTTCGCACTATTGATTGACATGACGTATGTCACGGCAGCCGTAGAGCGGCCATAATTCTTCAGGTAATACTTCCTGCCTGGTTTTATCTCTACGCGTGGTGCCGTCGCTATGGCATGATTGAAGGTGTTGTAGCTGGTATGCCCCGGATTGGCTACGTATGCCTGACGGGCTTCCTCAAGAACGTCGCGGGCTTCCTCGCTGTACATGCCTACGTATTCGCCGAACAGGTTGTCCATGTTGTCTGTGTAGGCGTTGACCGCGTTTACCATATAGGCGGCGCTGTCGGCGGGGCTCATGGCGGCATAGGTATAGCTGCCATTTGTGATTTCCTCAATAGTATATTTTTTGTAGACCATGTCATAGCCGCTGTTCTTGCTGTCTTCTTCATAGAAGAATGCCAGGCTGTTGTCGGCATCGAGAGTCATGGTGGAGTATGCCGAGGTCATCGTCGTCACCTGCTTCTTTCCGTCCCAGTCCTTGGCTATGTCGATTGCGGTACGGAAGTCCGCCAGGTCTGCCAGTTCCTTGTAGTTGATGCCTACGTTCGAGCGGTCTGACGGGCCGAAGGGAACGGATTGCATGATGAGGAACATCTTCTTGCCGTCTGCCGTGCGCTCGACGGGCAGGCAGAGCGTTTCACCGTTGCAGGAGTTGGAGGAAGCCGTGATGCCGCCCACGGAGGCATTCGACGTTGCCATCGTACCCCATTTGCCTTCGCCCGTGGCTGTGTTGGTGTAGTGGTATATGTTATAGTAGCGGCCGCCGCTCATACGCGAGCTGACGAGGACACTGCCGTCGGGCAGCTCCTCGGCCTTGGGTTCGTTGGCACCGCTCGGGACGGGACAGTCGTCGGGATCGCCCAGCAGGTTCCAGTTGCCGCCGAAGTCATCGGAATAGAATACGTAGTTTGTCTCCGTCCCGTCGTTTACCTTCACCAGGGCTGCACAGTATAGGCGATAGTGGCTGCCAACCTTCACGGTCGTACTCTGGACGATCTTTCCGGAGCCGATGAAGAAGCAGCGGATCTGTCCGTCGCTACGTTTGTCGAGCTGTGAGAACACTTGGTCTGAGATATCGGTGTAGTCGCTCCATGTCTTGCCGCCGTCCTCCGAGTAGAAGCGTGCCCATCCCTGGTGGTTGGCATGGGTGCCGTTGGGGTAGCTGACGTTGCCGCAGCAGCTGGTTACCATTACGCGGTCGCTCTCGCTGTCGGCCACGATACAGGGGTCGCCGAAGGCTACGTTCTGGCCGTTTATGTCTCTTGCGGCTGCCAGTGTCTTTATGTCGCTCCATTTGCCGGTCTCATGATCCTTGATGCGGAAGCGCAAGTCGAGCTTGCCGTTGGTCGCCATGCCGATGTCGGCCTTTGAGTAGCGATAGTCTGCAACGGCCACGAGGTCGCCGTTGCGTGTCTTGGCGATGGCGGGGATGCGATAGGGCGTGCCTGAGGTCGGGGTGGGGAAGACGACGAAGCGGTCGTTGGCATACAGTGCGGGATCGACTTTCTCCAGGTAGACGTAGAAATTGGTCGTCGTCATCTCTGTGGCTGTGCCGGACAGGGTGAACGTGGCCTCTTTTGCGAAACAGTCGGTAACGGCCGCGTGTCCGTATGCGCCTTCCACCTTGTCGCTGTTCCCGGGAGCTACGGCTATGTCGTCGCCGGGTGTGCTGAAGTCAAACTCGTAGCCGGTGATGCGATACTCTTCGGAGGTTGCCAGGACGTATGCGGTGCTTGCCTCGCCGCGGATGAGCCTCAGGTTATCCTTGTCGGGCTCGATGCTTCCGCTGCCTTCTGTTGGCCTGAGCGTCAGTACGGGGAATTCTTCGGCGGCTGTCCAGGTGCTTTCTGCGAGTGTGCCGTTCTTCAGGTCTACCGTGACAGTCGCCTTGGTGGACTTGAGCGTAACGACGAAGTCGGAAACCAGCGTGCCGTTGTTGGCGCCCGTGAGTGTCATGCTGACTCTCTGTGTGGAGAGGTCTTTGTGTGTGACGGTCTTTATGTCGGTTGTCGACGAGGTGACGACGGTTGTGCCTTCGATGTTCCATGTCTGCGGGCTGGTCGAGAGCGATTTCAACTTCATTGTAAAGCCGCTGATCACATAGCCGTCGCCACAGGCGATGGTGTAGGAGGAAGACCCTGCAGAGCCGGAGCGGGCATCGATGTTCGTGCCGTTCCACTGCATGTTGTTGGCACTGGCGGTGAAGGTAAGCAGTCCGTCTTTGGATCGCCACTCGCTGCTCCAGTTTGTACTCACGGCGCCTGCACGGTAGAGGCTGCCATTTTGGCTGTTCACGGGAATGTCGATGCTCGCGTCTGCTCGCGTCTGCTCGTGCGTGTCGACTTCGCCGGCTCTGATGTTCGTTGGTGTCAGCAATGCGAGCACTGCGAACATTAGGAGGGGAAACATGTTCTTTTTCTTCATAACTTTAGGTAATAAGCGTGAATAACAGCCACAAAAGTATACAAAATCCGTCGTTTCTGCAAGCTTATGACGCTAATAAACGCGAGTTCTGCGAAATATCCTTGGCACTCATGCCGGGCATTGTCTCCCTGCCGTCCTCGAGGCAGATGCCCCTCAAGCCCGTCCTCTTGTTGTCCGGGTCGACGGACTCGACACGGTATGCTTCCGGCCTGAGTGCTGACATGATGATTATTAGCGAGTTGGCGTGAGTTTTCGGATTGTCGCGCCGGGGGGCTTCAAAATTGACGCACGACAGTTGCGAAATTGACGCGCGTGAGTTGTGAAATTGTCGTGCGTGAGTTTTGAAACTGTCGCGCGTCAATTTCGCAACTGTCGTGCGTCGATTTTTTCATCGTCGTGCGAGGCCTCCGGAGCCTGCGCGCAGGAGGCGTGCCGCCAGCGCGTCTCCTGCAGGAGGATGCCGGAGCCGTCCGGGTCGCCGCATTTGCGTCGGCTGCCTCAAAATTTCCTTTATTTTTGTCAACTGCATAAAAAAGCTGCCGGAAAATGCCGATGTTTGCACTAAAATAGCTAATTTTGCAGCCTGAAGCTATATAGTGATATATGATAAACCGAGAATTGATACGCCTAAAGCTCGTCCAGGAGCTGTACTCTTATCACCAGCGCGGGCTGCACAATCCCATTGTCGCCGAGAAGGAACTGCTCCTGAGCCTGGACAAGGCATACGACCTCTACAACTATTTGTTGCTCCTGATGGTGGAGGTAAGCCGGATGGCCGTGCGCATGCACGAGATGCGTCAGAGTCGCAGCAAGAGGCTTGCCGACGGCGAGTACTGGAGCAGCAAGTTCATTGACAACCGATTTATCCTGCAATTAGAGGCGAACCGGCAGCTCCGCGACTACTGCGAGGAGCACGCGCTCAGCTGGGCAGACCATGAGGACTTCACGCGAACATTATATAATACCATAGAGGAGAGCGAGTACTACAGGAACTACATGGCTACGGTCGACTCTACCTACGAGGAGGACCGCGAGCTCTGGAGGCTCATCTACCGTAACCTCATCGTGGGGAACGAGGAGCTGGACCACCTGCTGGAGGATCAGAGCATCTACTGGAACGACGACAGGCATATCGTCGACACCTTCGTCCTGAAGACCATCAACCGCTTCCGTGCCGACAGTCCCGCATCGCAGCTGATCATGCCAAAGTACAAGTCCGACTCCGACCGCGACTTTGCCCTGAAGCTGCTGCGACACACCCTGGAGGGGCAGGAGTACTACAACGGACTGATCGCAGCCAGCGCAAAGGGCTGGGAGTTCCGGCGCATAGCCGTCATGGATCGCATCATCCTGCAGCTCGGCCTGGCGGAGATAACCTCCTTCCCCAGCATTCCCGTCAGCGTCAGCATCAACGAGTACCTCGAGATAACAAAAGCCTACAGCACGCCCAGGAGCGGCAAGTACATCAACGGCACCCTCGACGCAATAGCCAGGCAGCTCATGGACGAGGGAAAGCTCGTCAAGGAAAGCCAAAAGGACTGAACCCCACTCTCCGGCTGACCGCCATTCATCCAGAATTCTAACACTAAAACAAAACTAATGTATACACTACTACAAGCACAGGGAGGCGGCAACATGTCGTTCCTCGTCATGATGGTCATCATCTTCGCCATCATGTGGTTCTTCATGATTCGTCCGCAACAAAAGAAACAGAAGGAAATACAGAACTTCCGCAACAACATTGCCCGCGGACAGCAGATAGTCACCGCCGGCGGCATCTACGGAGTAGTGAAGGATATCGACGAGGCAACCGCCACACTCAAGGTGGAGATATCCAGCGGCGTCTGCATCAAGGTGGACCGCAACAGCGTCTACGCCTCCGCACAGCCCGCACAGTAACGACACAGGCAACTTACGCCCATGCAGCACCTCATACCAAAGGGCAAACGCGTACTCAGACAAGGGAAAGACTTGCTGTTCGGAGACAAGAGTCACGAACTGCTTGTCTTTCTCTTCTTTCTTGCCGTCTCCTTTGGCTTCTGGATGCTGCAGGCACTCAACGAGACTTTCGAGCACGAGGTGCAGGTAGGCCTGCAGCTCACGGACATTCCTTCCGACGTGGTGCTCATCGATTCGCTCCCTACGACAGTCAGCGTGACGGTGCGCGACAGGGGACTCACACTTGCCCGCCACGACATCTCCAACATCTTCCGGCAGAGCTGTGCCGACGTCAGCTTCCAGAAGTTTGACACGGGAGGCGACGATGCAGAGATAGCCATCTTCCCCTACGACATGCAGCGCTTTCTCAGCAAGCTCTTTGCACCATCTACGCACATACAGTCCTTCCGCCCGGACACACTGCACTTCACCTACAATCGCGGCCGCTCGCGCATGCTTCCCGTCCGGACGACAGGCACCGTCCAGGCATCGCAGCAGAACTACGTCCAGAGCATCGGCCTGGAGCCGGACTCCGTTCGTGTTTTTGCACCGGCATCCGTGCTCGACACCATGCATGCCGTCTATACTGAGCCGTTCTCAATGAGCGAGCTGAGCGCAGCAACGAGGCAGCACGTGAGGCTCCGACGACAGAGACTGATGAAGTACGACCCCGATGGAGTCGACGTCGTGGTGGGCATAGGCTACTACACGGAAAAGACTGTCCATGTGCCGGTTATAGGCCTTAATTTCCCGGCAGAGAAAAGGCTGAGAGCCTTCCCCGCACAGGTTTCCGTGACGTTTCGTGTAGAGTCCGGACGCTACCGTCAGACGACGGCAGAGGATTTCGTACTTGTCACGACCTACGAAGACCTGATCCAGAACCCCGAGAACAGCAAGCTGCCGCTGAGCCTGAAGAGCATCCCAGAGGGAGTTTATGACGTCAGGATCTCGCCAGCCGAGGTAGACTATCTTATAGAGCAAGTGGATGCACCATATTGAATCATAAACTAATATGACACAACGAAAGATAGGAATTACGGGCGGAATTGGGAGCGGAAAGAGTTTCGTCTCCGCCATCCTCATGGAGGACTTCGGCATACCCGTTTACGATTGTGATTCGGCGGCTAAGCGTATCATTGCGGCCGATGCCGAGATACAACGCTGCTTGAAGGAACTCGTGAACAGGGGATCAGCCTTTGGCAAAGAACTCATGCAGCAGGAGCTTAAGCAGCAAGAACTTACACGGAAGCGCCTTGCTGAATATCTCTTCAAAAACGAGAAGAACGCCCGTAACGTCAACGCCATCGTACATCCAGCCGTGTTCCGCAACTTCTGCGAGTGGACAGAGAGGCAGAAAAAGCCGATAGTGGCGATAGAGAGCGCCATCCTCTTCGAGAGCGGCTTCAGTGAGATAGTGGACAGCATCATCTTCGTCGATGCGGAAGAGCACGTCCGCCTGAAGAGGGCAATGCAGCGTGACTGCGCTACGGAGCAGCAGATCAGGGCACGCATGAAGATGCAGCACCCGGAACGCTTCCGTCCGCTCGCCGACTTCGTCGTGGACAACGGTACGGATGGCAGTGCGACGCTGCGGGAACAGCTCGCCGACATCATCCGGCAAATAGAGACAAATGACAAAACGAAACTATAAACATTAAGTAATATGCTTGAAACAGTATTAGCTATTGCCGGCAAGCCCGGACTTTACCGCCTCGTGTCGCGAGGTAACCGCAGCCTCATCGTGGAGACAATTGACGAGAAGAAGAAGCGTATGCCGACCTTCGCCCACGACAAGGTCATCTCCCTGGCGGATATCGCCATGTACACCGATGAAAAGGAAGTGCCTCTCCGCGAGGTGCTGAAAAGTATCAAAGACAAGGAGGAAGGCAAGGCCGTCGCTCTGGACTACCGCAAGGCATCCAAAGAAGAGCTCTATGCCTTCTTGGCAGAGGTATTGCCTGATTTCGACCGCGATCGTGTCTATCCGACCGACGTGAAGAAGCTCATCCAATGGTATAATCTGCTCATTGAAAACGGACTGGATGACTTTGACGAAATACTGCAAGAGACACAAGGCGACAACATCGAGAACAGGCAGTAGGCATCGTTACCTTTGCACATCAAATAACCAGTCAGTGGATAACATAATACAGAAAACATGAAACACCAGCTCAGGAGTTCAGCCTGCACGGAAGGACGCCGTATGGCAGGCGCACGCGCGCTATGGGTAGCCAATGGCATGAAGCGCGAACAGTTCGGCAAACCTATCATCGCCGTAGTTAATTCGTTCACTCAGTTCGTGCCGGGACACACGCATCTGCACGAGATAGGACAAATCGTCAAGCAGGAGATAGAGAGCCTTGGCTGCTATGCCGCAGAGTTCAATACCATAGCCATAGACGACGGTATAGCCATGGGGCACGACGGTATGCTCTACTCCCTTCCCTCGCGTGACATTATTGCCGACTCGGTGGAATACATGGTCAACGCTCATAAAGCCGATGCCATGGTCTGCATCTCCAACTGCGACAAAGTGACGCCCGGCATGCTGATGGCTGCCATGCGCCTGAATATACCAACTATCTTCGTCAGTGGCGGGCCGATGGAAGCACACAAGCTTGACGGAGAGAATGCCGACCTCATCACTGCCATGGTCAAAGGCGGCGACCCGACCGTCAGCGACGAGGAACTGGCACGTATAGAACAAGTGGCCTGTCCGGGATGCGGAGCATGCTCCGGCATGTTCACCGCCAATTCCATGAACTCCCTGACCGAGGCTATTGGCCTCTCACTGCCTGGTAACGGCAGCATCCTGGCTACACACAAGAACCGCATTAGCCTTTTCAAGAGTGCAGCACGGTTCATCGTGAAGAACGCCTTCGCCTATTATGAGGACGGCGATGAGAGCATCCTGCCACGTAACATCGCCACACGTCAGGCATTCCTCAACGCCATGACGCTCGACATTGCCATGGGAGCCTCCACCAACACCGTGCTCCACCTTCTGGCCGTAGCGCAAGAGGGTGGTGTCGACTTCAAGATGCAGGACATTGACGCGCTGAGCCGCAAGGTGCCTTTCCTTTGCAAACTTGCTCCGAACTGGCAGAAATACAGCATCCAGGAAGAGAACCGTGCCGGCGGCATCCTCGGCATCATGGGCGAATTAGCAAAGGGCGGACTGCTCGATCTTACCTGCAAGCGCGTGAACGGCGCCACACTTGGCGAGGACATCAAGCGCTATTCCATCATCGACAACAAGAACTTAAAGGTTGCTATAGACGGGGGACTTTCCCCATGGGACATATACAGCTGTGCGCCGAGCGGCAAGTTCTCGAATGTCATGGGCTCGCAGGACACTCATTGGGAAACACTCGACACCGACCGCACCAGTGGCTGCATACGTGACATAGAGCATGCCTACATGAAGGATGGCGGCATGGCGGTGCTGTTCGGCAACATCGCACAAGACGGCTGCGTAGTGAAGACAGCCGGCGTAGACCCCAGCCTGTGGCATTTCGAGGGGCCTGCCGTCGTCTTCGATAGTCAAGAAGATGCCTGTGAAGGCATTTTGGGCGGACGTGTCAAGAAGGGCGATTGCGTCGTCATCACCCATGAGGGGCCGAAGGGCGGTCCAGGCATGCAAGAGATGCTTTATCCTACCAGCTACATCAAGTCGATGCACATGGGCAAGGAGTGTGCACTCATCACAGACGGACGATTCTCGGGCGGAACAAGCGGCCTCTCTGTCGGTCACATCAGCCCTGAGGCAGCAAGCGGCGGGAACATCGGCAAGATAAAGGATGGCGACATCATCGTCATAGACATTCCCAGCCGATCCATCAACGTAAAGCTCAGCGACGAGGAGCTGGCAGCACGCCCACAACAGCCTCTGCGCCGGAACCGTACGGTCAGCAAGGCTCTCCGCGCCTATGCCCAAAGCGTCAGCAGTGCAGACAAGGGTGG
>JAFLUV010000011.1:0-6085 GCA_022508635.1 Prevotellaceae bacterium | reverse complement strand
AAGGTTACTATTATACATATTGTCTGTTTGCAGCCTGATGCCTTTGGCGGCACAGACAAAGTGGATGAATCCTCTGGAGCAAGGCGAGAATACTATTCACGGCCGCTGGTGGAACAGCGAGCTGAAAGACAACTATCACCGCATGACGCCGAGGGCTGAAGGCAAGGTGCGCTCTGCTGTATGGAGCCTTTCGCGGCAGTCGGCAGGATTGTCGGTCTGCTTCCACACGAACGCACCAAGCGTAAAGGTGAGGTACCAGGTACGGAACGGACTCAACATGTTCCACATGCCTACGACCGGGGTTTCCGGCATTGACCTCTATGCCACCGATGCCAACGGGCAGCTGCGTTGGTGCGCCAGCAAGTTCAACCTTTCCTATAAGGATACTATCAACTATGAGTTCAAGGATCTGACCTACTTCACCGGAGAAGACGCCGGCTACGACTTTGAGCTTTTCCTGCCCCTCTACAACGAGGTGAAATGGATGGAGATAGGTGTGGCGGAGGACTATGAGCTTCGCTTCATTCCTGCATCCGAAGAAAAGCCGGTCGTGGTCTACGGGACGTCTATTGCGCAAGGAGCCTGTGCATCGCGCCCAGGCATGGCATGGACTAACATCGTGCACCGCGAATCGGGCTTTCCGGTCATCAACCTGGCCTTCTCGGGCAATGGACTGCTGGAGGAGGAGGTGTTCGGTTTCCTGTCCGAGATAGATGCGAAGCTCTTTGTCATCGACTGTCTCCCCAATCTCTCGACAGAGCGTTCCGAGTTGATATACGACCGCTTGCTAAAGGGTATCCCCATCCTTCGCAAAAAGAGCAGCGCACCTATCCTGTTCGTGGAGCACAACTATGCCAACGGCACCAGTTCGCAGCAGTCGGTTGACTGGTATACGCACTCCAATCAGGAACAACTGCGTGCCTACAAGGCGCTTCGGGAACAGGGCGTGAAGGATCTCTTTTACCTGAGCCACGAAGAGCTGAACTTTACGCAAGACACCATGGTAGAGGGCATCCATCCCAATGACCTGGGCATGCGGCAGTATGCCGATGCCTACCTGAGAAAAATCCACGAGATATTTCCTTGAAGCAGAAAGGCTTATAGCATAGCCGCTTTCACAAATCCGAATTCCGTCAGCAATACCTGCCTCTTCCTCCTAAAAAGGAGTGAAGGGGCATTGGTATTATGAGGCCTGTTCCTACAATTAGGCTGAAAGGCCTTTGCAGTCAACGATGTCAGGCCTTCTACTCTGTATTGTCATGTTATCTTCCCTATAGGAAACATCACATCTTCCCTATAGGGAACATCGTATCTTTCCTATAGGCAAGATGCAACCTTTCCTATAGGGAAGATAATTGCTAAAGAATCCTTTCACGTCATGAAGTGTGGCTTCGGACACGGTGAGATGTTACCCGGCAGCCGCTCTCCTGCCTGCCTTGAGTCCGGGACAGAAGCCTGTCGGGCTGATTGCCCGATGCAGGCGATTGTGCCATTACCGGCTGAAAACCATCGAATCCCGTAATTGGCTTGACCTTTTTCCGTGGAATCCGGATGGGCTCAAATGCGTTTATACTTAGAAAAGTCTTAATAAATTTGTCTTTTCACTCACTTCTTTGTACCTTTGCAAGCTAAAAGGATAACACTACGATAATGAACGAAAAAATTACAGGTGCCGAGGTCCTGATGCGCTGCCTTGAGCATGAGGGCGTGAGCGTGCTCTTCGGCTATCCGGGTGGTGCCATCATGCCCACCTACGATGCTCTCTATGACCATAAAAAGTCTTTGCACCACATCCTGGTGCGCCACGAACAGGCTGCCGTACATGCTGCCCAGGGCTATGCCCGTGTCAGCGGCAAGGTGGGCTGCGCCATCGTGACGAGCGGTCCGGGAGCAATGAATACCATAACCGGTGTGGCTGATGCCATGCTCGACTCTACCCCCATGGTCGTCATCTGCGGACAGGTGGGCGCTGCCATGCTGGGTACAGATGCATTCCAGGAGGTCGATGTCGTGGGCGTCACGCAGCCTATTACGAAATGGAACTACCAGATACGCCGCGCCGAGGACATACCCTGGGCAGTGGCACGTGCATTCTTCATAGCCAAGAGCGGACGGCCGGGGCCTGTGGTGCTCGACTTTGCAAAGAACGCACAGACGACCATGATAGAATATGTCCCGCAAACCGTTGACTTCATCCGCAGCTACAATCCGAATCCGCAGCCCGAAAAGGACGCATGCAGGAAAGCTGCACGCATGATAAACGAGAGCGTGAAGCCTCTCATGCTGGTAGGGCAGGGCGTAGAATTGGCCGGTGCACGCAAGGAGCTGCTTGACCTTTGCGAGAAGGCACAGATTCCTTTCGCCACCACTCTGCTCGGCCTTTCAGCTGTGCCCTCAGACCATCCGCTGAACATGGGCATGCTCGGAATGCACGGCAACCTGGCTCCCAACGTCATGACCAATCAGTGCGACTTGCTCATAGCCGTGGGCATGCGCTTCGACGACCGCGTGACAGGCAACCTGAAGACCTATGCAAAGCAAGCAAAGGTCATACACTTCGAGATAGACCCCTCAGAGCTGGGCAAGAACGTGAAGCCGACAGTTTCTGTCCTGGGCAACTGCAAGCAAACGCTGCCCGAGGTGACGCAATTAGTGGAGAAGGCCACGCACAACGCCTGGATAGAAGGGTTCAAGCCCTATGCGGAAAAGGAATACGCAAAGGTCATAGACGCAGCCCTGCATCCCACGGAAGGGCCGCTGCTGATGGGCGAAGTAGTGCGCAAGGTAAGCGAGGCCTCAGGCAACGAAGCAATCCTTGTGACAGACGTCGGACACAACCAGATGTTCGGGTGCCGTTACTTTAAGTTCACCAAGCCGCGCTCCGTGGTCACCAGCGGTGGTTGCGGCACAATGGGCTTCGGCATTCCGGCCAGCATAGGAGCCTGCTACGGAGCGCCAGGCCGAGTCGTCTGCATGTTCTGTGGCGACGGAGGCTTCCAGATGTCCATTCAAGAGTTAGGTACCATCATGGAGAACCAGGTTCCCGTGAAGATGATACTGCTGAACAACAACTTCCTGGGAAACGTTCGCCAGTGGCAATACATGTTTTTCAACCAACGCTATTCCTTCACCCCCATGCTCAACCCTGACTACGAAAAGATAGCAGCCGGCTACGGCATCCCTTGCCGCACCATAATAGACCGGAAGGACCTGGATGCAGCCATCGGCGAGATGCTCAGCACCGAAGGTCCGTACATTCTGCAGTGCGCAGTGAAGGAAGAAGACAATGTACTTCCCATGACGCCTCCTGGTGCCAACGTGGACGAAATGCTTTTGGAGGTAAAATAAATCAGACCTTTTTGATTGCCCAGACGTGTGGATCAAAGACAAAGAACTAAATGATGAAAAAGGAAACAAATGACAACAGACTCCCCTTGCAGGGCTCGCCCAATGGGGAAGGAAACTCATACGGTGCCGCTGAGTGCGGCGATTGTAATACCTGTGGCAAATGTGACGAATGGGAACAGGAGCAGGAGATACAGGGCTTCAATGAAGCAGTCCTTGTTGCAGCATCCATTGAGCGCAATAGCTTCGAGAAGAACCTGACAAGGCAACGTCGTGCAACTTTGGCACACGATGCCGCACAAGGCAACCAGAAGGAGACTTTTAGCCGCACCGCAGTGGTACGTCCCTCCGTCGCAGGACAGGAAGGTGCCTTGCTCAGCAGTCATGAAGGACTCACGCTCTACACATTAATAATCTATTCGGAGAACTTTGCCGGTATACTCAATCAGATAACGGCTGTCTTTACCCGTCGGCAAGTCAACATTGAGAGCCTAAATGTCTGTGCGTCTTCAACACCAGGTGTCCATAAATACACCATCACATGCTACTGCAAGCAGGAGATGGCTGAGATGCTGACCAAGCAAATAGAGAAAAAGATTGATGTCTTGCAAGCCAACTGCTTTGTTGATGACGAGATATTTATCCTGGAAACTTCACTGCTTAAGCTGTCTACGCCGATGGTACTTGCCAATCGGGACATTTCGAGCATCGTGCGTCGTTTCGATGCACGCATCGTGGAGGTAAATCCGACTTACACTATCGTAGAAAACACTGGCATAACCGACGATATCATAAGCCTCTTCACCCAGCTTGATGCTTTGGGATGCGTATTGCAGTTCGTTCGTACAGGTCGTATCGCCGTAACTAAATCCCGCATCGAGCGCCTGGACCGATACATTGCACAGCGTGAAGAAGAATACAACACAAATTCATAGTCATCATTATTTTGGATTGTATCGACTCATACCCTTTCTATGTTGAACCCTTTCATGTTGACTTCAGGGGAAACATATTTTTTAGTATTTTGGGCAATCACATGCTCAATGCAGCCGGCAATCATTCGCAGAAACGCGGCTGGGGCATCGCTGCACTAAACGAGACACGGCACACGTGGGTGCTCTCGCGTTTGTCTATTGAGATGAATGAGATGCCTAAAGAGTATGAGCACTGCGAGGTCAGGACATGGGTGGAAAGCGTCAAGAGGTACTTCACCAATCGAAACTTCTCCATCCTGCGCGCTGACGGAACGCCACTCGGCTATGCCCGCAGTATATGGGCAATGATTGACCTTGAGACACGCAAGCCTTGTGACCTTATCTCGCTATATGATGGTGATATTTTGCGGTATGTTGTTCCAGAAGAAGAAAACATTTGCCCTATTGAAGGATATGGACGTTTTCATTTCCGTGAGCCGGAACTTCTGTGTACCATTGATACGCACTATAGTGATATTGACATTAACGGACATGTCAACAGCATGAAATACATTGAGCATATCCTTGACCTATTTCCCCGCGAACGTTTCGAGCGACAACAGGTTCGCCGCATTGAGATAGCCTATAAGGCAGAGTCGTACTTCGGAGACCGTCTAAGCTTTTACTGCCAGCCTGTCAGTGAAGTAGAGACAGGCATCGAAATCCGCAAACATGCAGTGGGAAAAGAGCACGAATGCAGCGAAGAGGTCGTCTGCCATGCAAGAATATGCTTTACGCAAGATAATAATGAACATTGAAAAAGTACGAGAATATGCCTTGTCACTTTACGGTGTAACTGAAGATCAACCGTTTGGCGACGATATCATCACCTTCCGTCTGGAAGGGAAGATATTTGCATGCTTATGGTTAGGTGGCGGCAGACATGACATGAAGGACTCGCATCCAAGAATAGCACTGAAGTTGCCTCCAGAGAGGAATGAAGAGCTCAGGGAATGCTTTCCTACCGTAAAACCTGCCTGGCATTGGAACAAGAAGCATTGGAGCGATGTATATTATGAGTCGATAGAAGATGCACAGGTAGAAAAATGGATTTACGAATCATATAGGCTTATCGCATCAAAGCTTCCCAAAAATGTCCGGCAGAAGTATGAGTCTGTGGTTCAGGAAAGGACATTGTCATCAAGGGTTTACAGAGATTGATATACATATAAAAGCAGAAATTTCGTTATGATAGATCAAATAATAGAGTTCAACAAAACTTTCGTAGCACAAAAAGGCTACGAGAAGTACATCACGGATAAGTATCCTGACAAGAAGCTGGCAGTGCTTTCGTGCATGGATACTCGGTTGACCGAACTGCTGCCAGCTGCTCTTGGACTGAAGAACGGCGATGCAAAAATTATTAAGAATGCTGGTGGCTTGGTTATCTCCGCATTTGATTCTGCCATGCGAAGCCTCATCGTAGCCATATATGAGTTGGGCGTAGAAGAAATCATGGTCGTAGCACACTCTCATTGCGGAGCCTGCCATATGAACTTTGATCATTTCCGTCATGAAATGATAGCCAGAGGTGTAACGGACGAAACACTTGACACCATCCAGAAATGTGGAATAGACCTGCACCACTGGCTAGAAGGTTTCAAGGACACTCCCGAATCTGTACGCAAAACGGTGGAGACAATTAGGACTCATCCGCTTGTTCCTATGGACATTGTTGTGCGTGGGTTTATTATTGATTCAGGAACGGGAGAACTTGAAGAGATACAGTAATTCCAATTTCTCCATGTGTTGTAGTGCAAGTTCAT